>JBGPWJ010000271.1:0-3335 GCA_041492115.1 Gammaproteobacteria bacterium | reverse complement strand
CGCTCTCGCCGACGGCGGCGCTCCAGGTAGCAAGATCGACGTCGGCATTCCCGACGTCGAACCATTTCCCATCGGTGCGCGCTGAGTAATACCGATTACTCAGCCAGCGGACGACGTTGGCATCACCCGACGTCATCTGGGCGAGCGGCGCCTGCCCACTACCCGGCATCTGAATCGTATTGCCGCTGATTTCAATATCGAGCAGGTCAATCCCCGGCACACCACCAAGCTGAATGCCGCCGCGCCAGTTGTGTATGAAGTTGTTTTTGACGACGGCGTGTCGAATCGGACACGGGATGGGGGTGGATGTCGGATTACAGATGCCGCCTTCGAGATGGACTGCAACGCCGTACGACTCGGCGCTCTGGTCGCGCAGGAAGAGATTGTCTTCGATGTTGGCACCGGTGTCGCTGGTGTTGGTGAGCACAATTCCCAGGCCGCGCGATCCGGGGGTGCTGCTCTCGGGCGGGAAGTCGGTCCCCTCCATGAAGAGGTTGTTCTTGATGTCAAAATCATAGCCGCCGACGACGGCAAGCCCATCGTCGGAGCCGCCCGCAAGGGCAGTGATAACGCGCACAAAGATGTTGTCGTGAACTATGCCGCCAGAGCGCACCTGCACGCCGTCGCCGTTGGCGAAGATGTTTTTCAAGACCCTGACGTTCTTATTGTTGGAGTCCGAGTAGACCTGATGGTTGAACCAAGTGACGGTGATGTTGGACATCGTCATACCGGCTGGCGGCACGGTGAAACGGCTGTCGCCCGGGTAGTTGTAGAGACCGCCGTTATGGTCGAAAACGTTTTGTTCAAGAAGCAGCCCGTCGATGTTGTCGGTGTACATCCCCTGGGAGAAACCTTGATGGTTGTCGCCCCCGTAATTAGTCCAGGAATCGTGAATATAGTTGGCGCGCAGCCGGATATTGCTGAGTGGCGTAACACCGTCGCTGTGACTGACAAAGTTGCCGGTGTAATAGCCGATCTCGCACCCTTCGACGAGGATGTCTTCAACCGGATTGCTCCACGCCAAGAAGTAGACCCCCATGGTGCCCGCAAAGCCGGTGAAGTCAGTGCTGGTCGGGTTGCGGGTGTGGGCCAAAAAAGCGATGCCGATGAGGCGGAGGTGACGCAAGGGCGAATGAATGTCGCTAGAAAAGCCGGTCTCAGCGCCGGAGTGGAATTCAGGACGGGCCGACGCCTCGCCGTACGTGGTGATGACCATCGGCTCGGTTGCCGAACGACCCGAGAGATTCCAGCGGCTCGAGAGTGAACCGTTAAAGATGTCGCCGCGCTTGATGAGAAGCCAATCGGGGTAGCCATTGCGCAGCATGCCGATGCCGCGGCTGAGAGTACAGGCGGTCACCGCAGAGCGGCAGTCGTTCTGATCGGTGCCGTCGGACTGGCTAACGTAGATCTGCTGACTATCGGAGCTGGGCTTGTTTTCAGTCCAGCTGAATCCGCCGGAGCTGATCTCACTTTGACTGAATCCGCCGGAGCTGATCTTAGTTTGACTGAATCCGCCTTCGCTATTACCCGATCCGCCGCCGCATCCGGTGAGAAAGAAAAATCCCAACAACAGACTAACAGTCACTCGTGACCGATGCATGAACAGGCTAATGCAGATTTGTCTATACGAGCGGATCTGCGACGTTGGAAGCAGACTTGCGTGCATAGTCATTGTTGGCAGCTATAGGTCATAGTGGAGTAGTCACCAATCTATAGCAGTATGCTTCGTGGTGTTGTGACACTGTTCGCAGTGCACTCTGGTCACAGTGGAGTGGTAAGTGGCGGTGCCGCCGTTAAGGAGTACGTGGAGAGATTCCGCGCAACAGTGCGGAGAGCGAGGTACCACTCCCCGCGCGCCTGCCGGCGCGCGCGTATGCTGCAGGGTTTTGAGCAGGGGGTATAGAATCGCCACACGGCGAACACGTGCTGCGTCATGAACACGTGCAGGTCGGCGCAATTGCGAACCGCGGCATACACCGGATGGCATTCCAGCAACCGACTAGAGCGGTTGCAGCGGGCTTAAATTTAAATCGAGAGTCGAGTTCGTGGTCTCAAATGCGTTGCGCAGATTGACGCGGCGAACCCTCTGCAATAATCCCACCGATTGGATACCCACATTGAAGTGTGCGGCGTGAAGTCGGCGGGTGCGCGCAGCATATGTTGCGCACTTGCGCTAACATAAGCGCCCTTCAGAGGTCCGGAGATCGCCATGTCCAGTACATCCCTGCCCGTAGCCAACCCTAGCCACCGTCCCATCGCCTATTGGCTGCTGACCTGCTGCGCGCTGGTGTTCGCCATGGTGGTGCTGGGTGGGGTGACGCGGCTGACCGGTTCGGGGCTGTCGATGGTGGAATGGGAGCCGATCGTCGGCACGATTCCGCCCTTATCGTCGACACAGTGGCAGGAGACCTATCACAAGTATCAGCAGACTCCCGAGTACCGGAAGAAAAACCTCGGCATGTCGCTGGAAGAATTCAAAGGTATCTTCTGGTTCGAATATGCGCATCGACTGCTCGGGCGCAGCATCGGCATGGTGTTCCTGCTGCCCTTTCTGTACTTCCTCTTCATGGGGCGGATTGAAAAACCCATGGCGCCCAAACTGATCACAATGTTCCTGCTCGGCGGCCTGCAAGGCGCATTGGGCTGGTACATGGTGGCCAGCGGGCTGATCGATAATCCGCATGTCAGCCAGTATCGCCTGACCGCGCACTTGGCGGCCGCGTTCCTGATTTACGCCTACATGTTCTGGGTGGCGCTCGGGCTGCTGTATCCGCAGCGCGAGGCCAGCGCCGAACTGCGGCCGCTGCGGCGCTTCGCGCATCTGGTGGCCGGGCTGATTGCACTCACTGTGCTGTCCGGTGGTTTCGTCGCCGGACTCAAGGCCGGCTTTGCCTACAACACCTTCCCGCTGATGGACGGATATTGGCTACCGCCGGCCTATGGCTTGTTGGAACCGGCGTGGAAGAATATTTTCGAGAATATCCCCGCCGTGCAGTTCAATCACCGCCTGCTGGCGCTGAGCAGCCTGGCGCTGGTCATCATTCTCTGGTCAAAGTCGCACCGCTATGTGCTGCCTTCAAGAGCGCGGCGCGGCCTCAATCTGCTACTGGCAATGACACTGGCGCAGGTGACGCTGGGGATTTCCACTTTGCTGCTGCTGGTGCCCATCCCCCTCGCGTCGGCGCATCAGGCCGGCGCGCTGGTGCTGTTCACGCTGACGCTGTACACACTGCACGCGTTGCGACTGCGGTGAATGAAACCGGGATCGAAAAAGATGCAGACGATTGTCCGCGCAAAAAAACAAAGGGCGACCCGAAGGCCGCCCTTTGCGGGGT
>JBGPWJ010000187.1:0-5302 GCA_041492115.1 Gammaproteobacteria bacterium | reverse complement strand
CGCGGTGCGCGGCGCTTGTCGCGGCATACGCTCGCCGAGGTGATCGAGCCGCGCTATGAAGAACTCTTGCAACTGGTGCAGGCGGAACTGCGCCGCAGCGGTTTCGAGGATCTGGTAGCTGCAGGCTTGGTGCTGACCGGCGGCAGTTCCAAGATGGAAGGCTTGATCGAGCTGGCGGAAGAGGTGTTCCACATGCCGGTGCGCCTGGGCGTACCGCAGGGCGTGTCGGGTCTGGTCGATGTGGTGCGCAATCCGATTTATGCCACCGGTGTCGGTCTGCTGCTGTTCGGTTATCAGAGCCGCGGCGAGCGTGGTTCCGAACAGCCGGTGGGGCGTGGATTTAAGGGTATCTGGGATCGTATGAAGGGCTGGTTCCAGGGCAACTTTTAATGCGAATGAACGGGCGATATGACGGGCGAGACAAGCGCGGGGTGATCCCGGCGGTACGGATGTGTTTTGGCAAAACTACAAACGACTTTAATTCAACGCGGAGGGTACAACATGTTTGAACTGATGGATTCTTACACTCAGAGTGCTGTGATCAAGGTGATCGGCGTGGGTGGTGGCGGCGGCAACGCCGTGCAGCACATGGTTGCGTCGAATATCGAAGGCGTGGATTTTATCTGTGCCAATACGGATGCGCAGGCGTTGAAGAACACGGCGGCGCGCACCGTGTTGCAGCTAGGCAGCAATATCACCAAAGGCCTGGGCGCCGGCGCCAATCCGGACATCGGTCGGCAGGCCGCGTTCGAGGACCGCGAACGCATCCAGGAGTTGATCGAGGGCGCCGACATGGTGTTCATCACCGCCGGCATGGGCGGCGGCACCGGCACCGGCGCGGCACCGGTGGTGGCGCAGATTGCCCGGGACATGGGCATCCTGACGGTGGCGGTGGTTACCAAGCCGTTTCCGTTCGAGGGCGCCAAGCGCATGTTGATCGCCAACAACGGCATCAAGGAACTGGGCCAGTACGTTGACTCCCTGATCACCATCCCCAACGACAAGCTACTGTCTGTGCTTGGCAAGAGCATCAGCCTGCTGGATGCCTTCAAGGCGGCCAACAATGTGTTGCTCGGCGCAGTGCAGGGCATCGCCGATCTGATCACGCGGCCGGGGCTGATCAACGTCGACTTCGCCGATGTACGTACCGTGATGTCGGAGATGGGTATGGCGATGATGGGTTCGGGCTGCGCCAGGGGTGAAGACCGGGCACGGCTCGCGGCCGAGGCGGCGATCGCCAGTCCGCTGCTTGAAGATGTGAACCTGCTGGGTGCGCGTGGCATTCTGGTGAACGTCACGGCCGGGCTCGATATGACCATCGGCGAGTTCGAAGAGGTCGGCAATGCCGTGAAGGAATTCGCGTCGGAAGACGCCACGGTGGTAGTCGGCACGGTAATTGATCCGGAGATGACCGACGAACTGCGCGTCACGGTAGTGGCTACCGGGCTCGGCGGACATGCCAAGTCACAGGAGCCGCCGGTCAAGTTGGTCCAGCGCAATAGCAATGGCGAAGTCGATTACGGCCAACTGGAACGTCCGACGATCATGCGCAAGCAGGCGATCGGTGATCGTCATGCGCCGGTACAGGAGTCGGATCTGGAATACCTGGACATCCCGGCGTTCCTGCGCCGTCAGGCGGATTGAGCGAAACAGCACAGTTGCGGTGCGGCGCCGGATGCGAGCGCGCCGCGGGAGTGCGCGCTTCATATATGGAACCAAGTCGGCGATCACCGATCCGACTACGGGAGAGTGCAGGTCGATAACCGGCATTGGGAGCTGAAACGTAGCGCACAACACACCGACGTGGACTTGTTCTGAAGCTGGCACAGTACCTGCTCGTTGCTCGGTAACTGCCATTGCTTCAGGCAGTTGTCGGCCAGTAGTGCGAACTACCGCACTTTGCCGTGGCGGGAGGCTGTGTTACCATTCCGGCCCTCCAACGTCTGTCGGGACACTGACAAATGGCGGATTTTAACCAGGAATCAATGAGCTAATGATATTTCAACGCACACTGAAGAATATCATCAGGGCCACCGGTGTGGGCTTGCATACCGGCGACAAGGTCTACCTGACCTTGCGTCCCGCCCCCGTCGATACCGGCATCATTTTCCGTCGCGTGGATCTCGATCCACCGGTCGAAATCAAGGCGCACCTCGAGAACGTCGGCGATACGCGCTTGTCCACTACGCTAGTGCACGGCGATGTGCGTATCTCCACCGTCGAGCATCTGCTGTCGGCCATGGCCGGCCTCGGTATCGACAATGCCTATATCGATCTTTCGGCGCCGGAAGTGCCGATCATGGACGGCAGTGCCGGTCCATTCGTATTTCTGATTCAGTCGGCCGGTATCGAAGAGCAGAGCGCGCCGAAACGCTTCATCCGCATCAAGCGCAGCGTCACCGTCGAAGACGGCGATAAGTGGGCGCGCTTCGATCCCTTCGAAGGTTTCAAGGTCGGCTTCAGCATCGATTTCGATCACCCAGTGTTCAAATGCCACAGCCGCAAGGCCGTGGTGGATTTTTCCACGACCTCGTTCGTCAAGGAAGTGAGCCGTGCGCGCACCTTCGGTTTCATGCGCGATCTCGAACTGCTGCGCGAGCGCCGTCTGGCGCTGGGTGGCAGCCTGGACAACGCCGTGGTGGTGGACGATTACCGGATTCTCAACGAAGACGGGCTGCGTTACGAAGACGAATTCGTCAAACACAAGATCCTCGATGCAATTGGCGATCTGTATCTGCTGGGGCACAGTCTGATCGGCGCATTCAGCGGTTACAAATCGGGACACGCGCTCAACAATTTGCTGTTGCGCACCCTGATCGCCGATGCCGAATCCTGGGAGCAGGTTACGTTTCAGGATGTCGCCAGCGCACCGATTTCTTTCATGCAGCCTGTACAGGCAACTTAGAGGCAGTAGCAAGTAGCAAGGAAATGCAGTTACTCGTTACTGCCTCTTATAATTCAGTGCCAGCCGGCGTAACGCGGCACCCAGTGCCGGATCATCCAATGTATTGGCCACCTGGCGCAGCAATCCGGCGGTGGTGGACGACATCCGCGGCTTGTGGCTCACCGCCGCAGGACGCACCTGCTCCGGCGGGCTGATCCGGATAAGGACCTTGGTAAGGTGCATGGCATGACGCCGTTCCAATTCCCGGAGTAAGGCCGGGGCATGAAAGCGCAGCCGCGATGACCACACGGGCGAGTCCGTGAGCAGGACCAGGCTGTCGTTGTGAATATTCGCCACTGTGCAATGCCGGTTGAGCGGTTCCGGCAGATGTTCCTGCAGAGTGCGCGTCAAATGCAGTAATCGTTGTGACTGTTGCAACAATGCCGCGCAACCGCCCGCTGTCCCCGAGATGAGGCGCGCGATGGCAACAGGTTTACGTGATTTCATGACAGTCCGAATACGCCGCGCGATGCGGCAACAGGCCGCCCGTTGTAGAGATAGGGCAGTGGCCATCAATTTACAGAGGTCAGCATAGATGAATGCAATTCTATTTACAAAAGTGGGCGGCCGTTCGCTGGCCGTGCGGCTCAATCGGGCGCGTTGTTACGTGCCACTGGCGCTGGGCTTCCTGCTGCTGTGTGGCGGCTTGCTGCAGGCCGGCTATCAAGTCGGCAGGGCTGCCGCACCGCGTGACACGGCCACTGCAAGCGTTTCGGAGCAGAACCTGGCACAGGCCCAGATCAATACGCTGGCCCAGCGTATGGGACAGATGCGGGCACAGGTGCAGCGCCTGGAGGCGCTGGGTCAGCGGCTGTCGCAGGTCGCCGGCATCAATCCGGATGACTTCAATCTCGATGCCGCGCCGGCTTTGGGTGGCCAACAGGCACGAGTCGCGGCGTCGACGCCCAGTCTGAGTGTGATGCAGCAGGCCCTGGAGCAGTTGTCGCAATTCATCGATCTGCGCGAGCGGCGTTTGACGGTGCTCGATCGCCTGTTGGCGAGCCGTGGCTTCACTGAATCGCACTTTACCTTTGGCGAACCGGCGACCCAGGCCTTCGTCTCTTCCGGCTTCGGCGAACGCAGCGATCCTTTCACCGGCCTGAACGAATTCCACAGCGGCTTGGACTTCGCGGGGCGCGCCGGCAGTCCGATCGTGGCGGCTGCCGACGGTGTGGTGAGTTGGGTCGGGACGCGCGAGGGTTACGGACACATGGTCGAGATCGATCACAGCAATGGCCTGGTGACCCGCTATGGTCACACCCAGCGCATTCTGGTGCACAGCGGCGAGATGGTGAGCAAGGGCCAAACCATCGCCCTGCTCGGATCGACCGGCCGATCCACCGGGCCGCACGTGCATTTCGAGGTGCTGCAAGCGGGTGTGGCAGTGGATCCGGCGCAGTACTTGGCCGGGTTGGCCGCTAAAAAATAAAATGTGATCAGGCGGACGGCGGGCCTTGGCCGCCATCCCCCAGAGCCAGCGATCCTACAGCGGACCAGACCGCACGTACCACACCATTTCATACCCGCCCTGTTCCCAAAGTGCCGATACCGGTAGAATTGCCGTTTCGTGCCACAGTATTGGAACCCAGTGATGGTCAGCAACCTGCTCAGCAAGATCTTTGGCAGCCGCAATCAGCGGCTGCTCAAGCGTATGGACAAAACGGTGGCGCGTATCAACGCGCTGGAACCCGCGCTCAAGGGCCTGAGCGACGAGCAGTTGCGCGCCAAGACCGTCGAGTTCCGCGCTCGCCTGGCAAAGGGTGAGGCCCTGGACGATCTGTTGCCGGAGGCTTTCGCCACAGTGCGCGAAACGGCAGTGCGGGTGCTGGAGATGCGCCACTTCGATGTGCAGATGATCGGCGGCATGGTGCTGCATCAGGGCAAGATCGCCGAGATGCGCACCGGCGAGGGCAAGACCCTGGTCGCGACGTTGGCGGCTTATCTCAACGCCCTGCCGGGCGAAGGCACGCATGTCATCACGGTGAACGATTATCTGGCGCAGCGCGACGCCGGCTGGATGGGCAAAGTTTATGAGTTCCTCGGCCTGACCACCGGCGTGGTGATCGCCGGGATGAACTCGGAGCAAAAACGCGCCGCCTACGCCGCCGACATCACCTACGGCACCAACAACGAATTCGGCTTTGATTATCTGCGCGACAACATGGCCTTCGGTCTGGCCGAGAAGGTGCAGCGCGCCATGCATTACGCCGTGGTCGACGAAGTGGACTCGATCCTGATCGACGAGGCGCGCACGCCGTTGATCATCTCCGGCCCCACCAACGACAGTTCGGAACTGTACCAGCGCATCAACGCCCTGATTCCCCGCCTGACCCGCCAGCAAGGCGAGGAAGGGCCGGG
>JBGPWJ010000046.1:0-13359 GCA_041492115.1 Gammaproteobacteria bacterium | reverse complement strand
CGCCAGAGTCATGCTCTGGGCGACGATGAACAGACTGCAAATCATGATGTGTTTAAGCGCATTGTTCATATGTTCTCTCCTGATTTGAAATAGGCTAAACATGAAAAGCTTTTTTGTGGCGGAAAACCCTTTAAATATACTCGGTAGTATAGCAAATACTAGTACGTATTCATACGTTGTTTATGACACGGGACGATTGTTTCGGCGGACGCTGTGTACCCGCTTGCCGCCGCACTGGATATCTCAGTGAAGCTGCAGCCTCTGTGGCCGCATGCGCATTTGGAGAAAATCAGACTGAGAAGGTTGGGGCTTGCCGGTTGGTAACATCGCTCCGTATCCGTGGCGGGTAAAGCCACGGATACGGATTGATGAGAGTCAGGCGAGTAACAGAAAGTCCGGAGTAGGTAGATGTCGGACTCGGTATTGCCTTGTTACTTACTTCGCCGGTTCTGCCGGTGCCGCCGGTGCTGCCATTCCAGCCGCGCCCGCAGCCGCGTCAGGAGCTGGGGTTGCCGCCGGTGTCTCGGTGGTGGTTGTGGTGGTGGTGGTGGTGGCAGCAGGTGCTGCCTCAGGCGTGGCCGGAGCAGCGGCTGCCGGTGTTGCTTCAGGCGTGGCCGGAGCAGTGGCTGCCGGTGTTGCCTCAGGCGTGGCCGGAGCGCTGGCAGCAGGAGCGGCTGGTGCTGACTCGGTGGTTGTGGTGGTCGTTGTCGTGGACGGTGCCGCCTCGGCCGGTGCTGCGCTTTCTGCTGCCGGCTGTTCGGTAGCCGGTTCGCTGGAAGTCTTTTCCTCATGCTTGCTGCACGCCGCCAGGCTCATTGCAAGAATGCTCGCAAACAGAATTGTCTTGTTCATGGGTGTTGGCTCCTCAGTTTCAGTTTAGGTGTGGGATGAAAGATGGAAGTGAATGAGTTCTCGCCAGGCGTCGGATAAAACGCCCTGCATTACCTAGCCTCTCTGCCAGGTTGCGAAGTGGTGAAGGTGATTGCTGCCGTTGCGTCCAAACCATGTCTAGTTCCGATGTTCAGTAGCAATAGGCTCATCCTGACGGTAATCATAGCTTGTTGAGTAAATCGTTAGCAATAGCTGTATGTTCAGCAGCTGTTGCGGATGATAATGCACCCGCTGGCGTAGTGGTCGCGGTAGCAGTGTAGGTTTGCTAACCCGGTCGAGTGTGTCAGAATTGTGACGGGCCCAGCCCGGGCCGGGACAAGGGGTGGATGGTGCAGATTGCTTTGCTGAAAGATGAAACCCATCAGGCGCAGCTGATGCAGATGTGGATCGAGGCCGCCGGCCACGATTGCCGTGTGTTCAATGCTGGCAGGCCGTTCATCAAGGCCTTGCGGCGCGACAGCTACGAACCGCAGGTCTCCTGAGTCGTAACTCCGCCGCCACGGCGCACCCGGACCACGTCAATGTCCTCTCACGATTCTATCCGCGCCATCATCTGGCAGGACTCCGCCCTGCAATTGCTCGATCAGCGCTTGTTGCCGGAGCGTTTGGAATACCTGACGTTGACTCAGTCGCACGCCGTGGCGCGGGCCATCACTGACATGGTGGTGCGTGGCGCACCGGCGATCGGAATCACAGCGGCGTTCGGCGTGGTGCTCGCAGCAGGCGCGCGCTATGCGCAGAGCCAGGCCGACTGGAAATCGCTCATTGAACAGGATATCGCGCAACTGGCCGCGGCGCGACCTACGGCGGTCAATCTGCACTGGGCCTTGCAGCGTATGAGTGCCTGCATCGCCCGCTGCACGAGCGACCCGACGCCGGTGCTGCTTGATGAGGCGCGTCGCATCCATGCCGAGGACATCGCCGCGAACCGGCGCATGGGCGAGCTGGGCGCGGCGCTGATCGATAAGCCCTGTGCCGTGCTGACGCATTGCAACACCGGCTCACTTGCCACCGGCGGTTTCGGCACGGCGCTGGGCGTGATCCGCAGCGCCTATGGCGAAGGGCGGGTTACGCGGGTGTACGCCGATGAAACCCGACCCTGGCTGCAAGGCGCTCGACTGACCGCCTGGGAGTTGGTGCAGGATCAGATCCCGGTAACCCTGCTCGCCGACGCCGCCGCCGCACACCTGCTGCGTCAGGGCGAAGTGCGCTGGGTGATCGTTGGCGCCGATCGTATCGCCGCCAACGGCGACACCGCGAACAAGATCGGCACCTATGCCGCCGCCGTGGCCGCCCGCTACCACGGGGTGAAATTCATGGTGGTGGCGCCGACCTCCACCATCGACATGAACATTGCCGATGGCACGCAGATTCCTATCGAACAGCGCGCCGACGACGAGGTGCTGACACTGGCCGGCCAGCGTATCGCGGCCATTGGCGCGACGGCCTGGAATCCCGCCTTCGATGTCACGCCGGCCGGGTTGATCGACGTCATCGTCACCGAGCGCGGCGTTGTGTTGGCGCCCGACACGGAGAAAATGGCGGCACTGATGCACGGCAACACTTCGCATCTGGCAAGTGGCTAGAAAATTACCAAGCTGTCAGAACATCTTGCAGTTCGCCTTGCCACTCGTATATGACCTCTCATGTGGTATCATGAACCGGTTAATAACATCGGCCCTGCCAACCAGGACATAAGACCACCGAATGGCTGAATTCGCCAAAGAAGTCCTCCCCGTTAATCTCGAAGACGAGATGAAGCAGTCCTACCTGGATTACGCCATGAGCGTGATCATCGGCAGGGCCTTGCCGGACGTGCGCGACGGGTTGAAGCCCGTGCATCGCCGTGTGTTGTTCGCGATGAGCGAACTCGGCAACGACTGGAACAAGCCTTACAAGAAGTCAGCGCGCGTGGTCGGTGACGTCATCGGTAAATACCACCCACACGGCGACACAGCTGTCTACGACACCATCGTGCGCATGGCCCAACCGTTCTCGCTGCGCTACATGCTGGTGGACGGGCAGGGCAACTTCGGTTCGGTGGACGGCGACGCCCCGGCGGCGATGCGCTACACCGAAGTGCGCATGGCCAAGATCGCGCACGAACTGCTCGCCGATCTCGACAAGGAGACCGTCGATTTCATTCCCAATTACGATGAATCCGAGCGCGAGCCAACCGTCATGCCGGCGCGCATTCCGAACCTGCTGGTCAATGGTTCGGCCGGCATCGCGGTCGGCATGGCGACCAATATTCCGCCGCATAATCTCACCGAAGTCATCAACGCCTGCGTGGCGCTGATCGACAATCCTGAACTCGGCATCGTTGATCTGATGGGGTTCGTGCCGGGCCCGGACTTTCCGACCGCCGCCTTCATCAACGGCGCGCGCGGCATTCGCGAGGCCTATTTCACCGGCCGCGGCCGCATCTACGTGCGGGCACGTACCGAAATCGAAATCGATGAAGCGCGCGGCGGCCGTCAGACCATCGTTGTCACCGAACTGCCGTACCAGGTGAACAAGGCGCGGCTGCTGGAAAAAATCGCCGAACTGGTCAAGGACAAAAAGCTCGAAGGCATTTCCGAACTTCGCGACGAATCCGACAAGGACGGCATGCGCATGGTCATCGAACTCAAGCGCGGTGAATCCGCCGAGGTGGTGATCAACAACCTCTACCAGCAGACCCAGATGCAGACCGTGTTCGGCATCAACATGGTCGCGGTGGAAGACGGTCAGCCGAAACTGCTCAACCTCAAGCAGCTGCTGGAAGCCTTCATCCGTCACCGCCGTGAAGTGGTGACGCGACGCACGGTGTTCGACCTGCGCAAGGCGCGTGACCGCGCCCATATTTTGGAAGGCCTCGCTGTCGCGCTGGCCAACATCGATGAAGTCATCGCGCTTATCAAGGCTTCGCCAAGTCCGGCCGAGGCCAAGGAGCGTATGACAGCGCGTACCTGGGCTTCAGGTATCGTCAACGACATGCTGGAGCGCGCCGGCAGTGCGGCTTCACGCCCTGAGAATCTGGCCCCTGAATTAGGTCTGCATGACGGCAACTACCGCCTCTCTGATATCCAGGCCCAGGCCATCCTCGATTTGCGCCTGCACCGCCTCACTGGGTTGGAACAGAGCAAGATCTTCGACGAATACAAGGCCATCCTCGACATCATCGCCGACCTGCTCGACATCCTCGCCAATCCCGATCGACTCATGAAAGTCATCCGCGACGAGTTGATCGAGATGCGTGACCAGTACGGCGACAAGCGCCGCACCGAAATACTCACCGATCATCTCGATCTTTCCATGGAAGATTTGATCAGCGAGGAAGACGTAGTGGTGACGCTGTCGCATGCCGGCTACGCCAAGGCCCAGCCGGTGACCGATTACGCCGCGCAGCGCCGTGGTGGCAAGGGTCGCATGGCCACCACGGTGAAGGAAGAGGATTTCATCGACAAACTGTTCATCGCCAACACCCATGATACGGTGCTGTGCTTCTCCAGCCGCGGCAAAGTCTATTGGCTCAAGGTCTACAACTTCCCGCAGGCCAGCCGTCAAGCGCGCGGCAAACCGATTGTGAATCTGCTGCCGCTGGAAGAGGGCGAACGCATCAACGCCATCCTGCCGGTGCGCGAATTCGAAGCAAATAAATTTGTCTTCATGGCAACCACTTCTGGCACGGTGAAGAAGACTCCGCTGGCCGATTTCTCGCGTCCGCGTACCTCCGGCATCATCGCGCTCGATCTGCGCGACAATGATCAACTGGTCGATGTCGCCATCACCGACGGCGGCCGCGACGTGATGCTGCTGACCAGCGCCGGCAAGGCGATCCGCTTCAATGAAAGCACGGTACGCACCATGGGCCGTACCGCCTGTGGCGTGCGCGGCGTGCGTCTGGCGGAGGATCAGCGCGTCATCGCCCTGATCATCGTCGGCGACGGCACGGTGCTCACCGCAACCCAGAATGGTTACGGTAAGCGCACAGCGGTGGACGACTACCCGGTACACGGTCGCGGCGGTCAGGGCGTGATTTCGATTCAGACCACAGAACGCAACGGCGCCGTGGTCGGCGCGGTGCTGGTCAACGACGACGACGAAATCATGCTGATCAGCAACACCGGCACCCTGGTGCGCACGCGCGTCAGTGAGGTCTCGGTGCTGGGCCGCAATACTCAGGGCGTGCGCCTGATCAACATTGCCGAAGGTGAGAGTCTGGTTGGGATTGAGAAAGTCGCAGGCATCGAGCAGGACGAGGGCGGCGATCAGGTGGGTGATCAGGTGGATGATCAGGATTAACGCAAAGAACGCAGAGTATTATTAAAGCTTTGTGTCTTTGCGTTGCGGTTTTGAATTCGAAGTTGAAGTAATTTTGCAAAGCGAGTGACTATGTCAAGAATATACAATTTCAGCGCCGGTCCCGCGGTGCTTCCCGAGGACGTGCTGGTGCAGGCCCGCGATGAAATGCTGGACTGGAACGGCAGCGGCATGTCGGTGATGGAGATGAGCCATCGTGGCAAGGAGTTCATGTCGATCGCCGAAAAGGCCGAGGCCGATCTGCGCGATCTGATGGCCATCCCGGCCAATTACAAAGTGCTGTTCCTGCAGGGTGGGGCCAGCGCGCAATTTGCGATGGTGCCGATGAATCTGCTGCGCGGCAAAGCGAAGGCCGATTACATCAACACTGGGCAATGGTCCAAGAAGGCGATCAGCGAAGCCAAGCGTTACTGCACGGTCAACGTCGCCGCGACGTCCGAGGCCAATGGTTTCAATTCGGTGCCGGCACAGACCGACTGGAAGCTCGATGCCGATGCCGCCTACGTGCATTACACGCCGAACGAAACCATCGGCGGCGTTGAGTTTCCGTTTATCCCCGCCACCGGCGCCGTGCCGCTGGTCGCGGACATGTCCTCGACCGTCCTGTCGCGGCCCGTTGATGTCAGCAAGTTCGGCATGATCTACGCCGGTGCGCAGAAGAATATCGGGCCGGCCGGTTTGACGGTGGTGATCGTGCGCGACGACCTGATCGGTCAGTGCATCGCCGGCACGCCGACTATGTTTGATTATCAGATACACGCCAAAGACGGATCGATGTACAACACGCCGCCGACCTATGGCTGGTATTTCGCCGGCCTGGTATTCGCGCGTCTCAAGGAGCAGGGCGGCCTGGCGGCCATGGCCGCGCACAACCAACGCAAGGCCGACAAGCTCTATGCCGCCATCGATAATTCCGGCTTCTACAAAAACCCGGTCGCGAAACACTGCCGTTCCTGGATGAACGTGCCCTTCACGCTGCCCGACGCCGCGCTGGATGAGGCCTTCCTGAAAGGCGCGAAAGCCGCCGGCATGGTCGCCCTCAAGGGTCACCGTTCCGTGGGCGGGATGCGCGCCAGCATCTACAACGCCATGCCCGAGGCGGGCGTCGATACGCTGATTGCGTATATGGCGGATTTCGCCAAACATAACGGCTGAATTATTTGCGGCGAAAATTCCTTTCGCTGTAATTATTGAAGAGCGATACGATGTTCAAAATTCTCACGCTGAATAACATTTCCGTCGCCGGTTTGGAACGCCTGCCGCGCGACAAATACGAGATCGCCTCCGAGATTCAGAATCCGGATGCCATCCTGGTGCGCTCGACCAAGATGCACGACATGGAACTGCCGGCCTCGGTGCGGGCTGTCGGACGTGCCGGCGCCGGCGTCAACAACATCCCCGTCGCCAAGCTCAGCGCGCGTGGCATTCCGGTGTTCAACGCGCCCGGCGCCAATGCCAATGCGGTCAAGGAACTGGTAATCGCCGGCATGCTGTTGGCCTGCCGCAACATCTGTCAGGCATGGGACTTCGCGCGCACCCAGCAGGGCGATGATGCGAGCATCAACAAACAAGTCGAAGCCGGCAAGAAGAACTTCGTCGGATTTGAGCTGCCCGGACGCACGCTGGGCGTGATCGGCCTGGGCGCGATCGGTGTGCAGGTCTGCAATGCCGCGCTGGCGCTGGGCATGAAGGTCATCGGTTACGATCCCGACATCACCGTGCAGCGCGCCTGGCAGTTGTCATCGCAGGTGCAGCAGGCCGCCAACATCGACGATCTGCTGTCGCGCTCCGATTTCGTTTCCTTCCACGTGCCGCTGGTCGATGGCACACGTCACATGATCAACGCCGAGCGCCTCAAGAGCATGAAGACCGGCGTTGTGCTGCTCAACTTCGCACGCGATGGCATCGTCGATGACGTGGCGGTGTGCGCGGCGCTCGATGCCGGCAAGGTCTATGCCTATGTGTGCGACTTCCCCGGCAACCAACTCAAGAATCACCCGCGTGTGGTGACGCTGCCGCACATCGGCGCGTCCACGCAGGAAGCCGAGGAAAACTGCGCAGTGATGGTGGCCGAGCAGGTGCGCGATTATCTGGAGCACGGCAATATCCACAACGCCGTAAACTTCCCCGAAGTGAACATGCCGCGCACCGAAGGTCAGCGGCTCGCCGTCGCCAATGCCAACGTACCGAACATGCTCGGTCAGATATCCACGGCGCTGGCTCTGGCCAACCTGAATATCCTCGACATGCTCAATAAGTCGCGCGGCGATCTCGCCTATACCCTGGTCGATGTGGAAGGTCAGATACCAGTCGCACTGGTGGAGAAGATCGCCGCCATACAGGGTGTCTTGTCGGTGCGCATCGTATAATATCCAGTACATGAATTAATTGTCCCGTACCACCGAGTACTCAGTGCTCACAACCGGCTAAGGCCTAATGTCCGATCAACCTGCTCTGCAAGCCCTGCGCGCGCGCATCGATGCTCTGGATGAACAACTCCAGACCTTGATCAGCGAACGCGCCCGCTGCGCCCAACAGGTCGCCGAGGTCAAACGGGCCGCCGGTGAGTTGAACGATTTCTATCGTCCGGAACGCGAGGCGGAAGTGCTGCGCCGTGTTGCGGAGCGTAATCAGGGGCCGCTGACCAATGAGGTCCTGGTGCAGATCTACCGGGAGCTGATGTCCGCCTGCCGTGGACTGGAAGGCCCGCTGCACGTTGCCTTCCTCGGTCCTGAAGGCACCTTTACCGAGGCGGCAGCGCACAAACATTTCGGCCATGCAGTCAAGGCCGTGCCGTTGGCGGCGATCGATGAGGTGTTCCGCGAAGTGGAGGCGGGTACTGCGCATTACGGCGTGGTGCCGGTGGAGAATTCCACCGAAGGCATGATCAGCCACACCCTGGACATGTTCCTTAACTCTCCGCTCAAGATCTGTGGTGAGATCGAGTTGCGTGTGCACCAGAACCTGCTCGGCAATGTCGCTGACCTCGCGACAGCAGCACATGTCTATTCGCATCAGCAGTCCTTTGCGCAGTGCCGTGAATGGCTTGACGCGCATCTGCCGCACGCCGAACGCATCACGGTGAGCAGCAATGCCGAGGCCGCGCGGCGCGCACATGACGAGGGTGGTTGTCTGGCCATCGCCAGCGCGACAGCCGCAGAACGATACGGCCTGAAGATCCTACACAGCAACATCGAAGACGAGCCGGACAACACCACGCGCTTTCTGGTGATCGGCCGCCAGCAGGTGGCGCCGAGCGGCACCGACAAGACCTCGTTGCTGGTGTCCACGCGCAACCGCCCCGGCGCGTTGCATCGTTTGCTGGCGCCGCTCTCGCAGCACGGCATCAGCATGACACGCATCGAATCGCGGCCGTCGCGGCGCAGCACCTGGGACTATGTATTCTTCGTCGACATTGAAGGACATCAACAGGACACCAAAGTGACGCAGGCGTTGGTGGCGCTCGAGCAGGAAGCGGCGTTGTTCAAAGTACTGGGATCGTACCCGGCCGCGGTGCTGTAGTAAGGGCATTTGCGGCCCAATCATCGAGTGGTAATCGTGAAAGTAACGCTCAATACGTCGCATTCTCCGCTCGATTTCGTCGAGCGCGCCGCGCCCGGCGTGCGCGCCCTCACGCCCTATGCTCCTGGTAAACCCATCGCCGAACTGGAACGCGAGTACGGCATCAGCGATATCATCAAGTTGGCCTCTAACGAGAATCCGCTCGGGCCGAGTCCGCAGGCGCTGGCAGCGGCGCGCACGGCGCTGGCGGATATTGCGCTCTATCCGGATGGCGCCGGCTTCGAGTTGAAGGCTGCGCTTGCGCGCAAACACGATGTCGCCGCGAACTGCATTACCCTTGGCAACGGTTCCAATGATGTGCTCGATCTGGTGGCGCGCGCCTTTCTGACACCGGGCAGCGAGGCGGTGTACGACGAACACGCCTTCGCGGTCTATCCGATCGCCACCCAGGCGGTCGGCGCGACCGGTCGCGTTGCCAAGGCGCACAATGGCAGTCGCGGCCCGCGTTACGGGCATGACCTGGAGGCGTTGCGTGCGGCAGTCAATGACAGCACGCGAGTGGTGTTCATTGCCAATCCTAACAATCCAACCGGTACCTGGGTGCCGTCGACACAGTTGGAGGCGTTCATCCGTGCTCTGCCCGAACAGGTGATCGTGGTCGTCGATGAGGCCTATTTCGAATACGTTGCAGAGACGGACTATCCAGATACCACGCGCTGGCTGGAGTGCTATCCGAATTTAATCGTTACGCGCACTTTTTCCAAGGCCTATGCGTTGGCGGGCTTGCGGGCCGGTTACGCGCTGTCGCATCCCGCGGTTGCCGATCTGCTCAACCGCGTGCGTCAGCCATTCAATCTCAACAGCGTGGCGCAGGCGGCGGCGCGTGTCGCACTCGACGACGCGGCGCATCTGGCCGCGGCCGTGCAGGTCAATCGTGAAGGTATGCAACAACTGACCGGAGCTTGTGCGGAGCTGAGGCTGGACTACATTCCTTCAGTGGGAAATTTCATCTGCATCAATGTAGGACGACCCGGCGCTGCGGTCTATGAAGGCTTGCTGCGCGCCGGCGTTATCGTCCGTCCGGTGGCCAATTACGGACTGCCCAATCACCTGCGTGTCACGATCGGCACCGCGGTGCAGAATGCGCGCTTCGTTGCAGCGTTGGCACAGGTGCTCGGCAAATGACCTTGTTAAATGCTTGTCCGTATATACGCCATGATTGACCGCCTTACTATCATCGGTGTGGGTTTGATCGGCGGCTCGTTGGCGCGCGCATTGAAGCGCGTGCGGTTCTGTAAGGAGATTGTCGGAAGCGGACGGCATGCCGCGCATTTGCGCGAGGCCGTCGAGCTGGGCGTGATCGATCGCGCCGAAACCGATCTCGCTGCGGCGGTGCAGGGTGCCGATATCGTCGTGGCCGCCGTGCCGCTGGGCGCGATGGAGGCGGTGTTCCGCGGTATTGCGCCGCATCTGGGCGTCAACACCGTATTAACGGACGTCGGCAGCGCCAAGGCTGGTGTGGTGCAGGCCGCGCGCGCGGTGTTCGGCAGCGTGCCGCCGCGTTTCGTGCCGGGCCATCCGATCGCTGGCACCGAGCAGAGTGGTGTCGCGGCATCGTTCGCCGAGTTGTTCGAAGGGCGGCGCGTGATCCTCACACCGCTGCGCGATACCGAAGCGCGCGCGCTCGGTCTGGTGCGCGCTATGTGGGAGCGCACTGGCGCGCAGGTCTCGGAAATGGACATTCTGCATCACGACGAGGTGCTGGCCGCTACCAGCCATCTGCCGCACCTGCTCGCGTATACGCTGGTGGAAAGTCTGGCGCGGCTCGGCGACCGTGACGAAATATTTCAATACGCCGCCGGCGGCTTCCGCGATTTCACCCGCATCGCCTCCAGCGATCCGACCATGTGGCGCGACATCTGCCTGGGCAATCGCGATGCCATTCTGGCGGTGCTGTCGCGCTTCAGCGGCGATCTGATGCAAGTGACTGAAGCGATCGATGCCGGTGATGGGGCGCGGCTACTGGAAATATTTACTCATGCGAAGCAGGCGCGGGATCGGCAGATATCGTAGTACTGAGTACTGAGTGCCCAGTACTCTTTCAGAGGTTAAGATGTCAGATTCTCCAGCAATTATTTTTACTCTCAACCCTGGCAGTTGTCTGACCGGTCGGGCGCGCGTGCCGGGTGATAAATCCATTTCACATCGTTCCATCATGCTGGGTGCGCTCGCCGAGGGCGTGACCGAAGTGAGCGGTTTTCTTGAAGGCGAAGACAGTCTCGCCACATTGAATGCCTTCCGTGCCATGGGCGTGAGCATCACAGGCCCGGATCAGGGTCGTGTCAGTGTGCGCGGCGTCGGCCTTCACGGACTGCGCGCGCCGGATGGTCCCTTGTATCTGGGCAATTCCGGCACTTCCATGCGCCTGCTCGCTGGACTGCTCTCAGGACAGCAATTCGATACGGTGATGACCGGCGATGCCTCGCTATCGCGCCGACCTATGAAACGTGTCACCGCACCGCTGGCGACCATGGGAGCGGTCATCGAGGCGACGGCGCAGGGTACGGCGCCGCTCACGGTGCGCGGTGGCCGGACCTTGCGCGGCATCGAATACACGCTGCCGGTGGCGAGCGCGCAGGTCAAATCCTGTCTGCTGCTTGCCGGTCTGTACGCGCAAGACCGCACCTGTGTCACCGAGCCTGCGCCGACGCGCGATCATACCGAGCGCATGCTGACGGGCTTCGGTTACCCGGTGGAACGCCAGGGCGCGACGGCCTGCGTGAGCGGCGGTGGACGCCTCGTCGCCACGCGCATCGATGTGCCGGGCGACATTTCCTCGGCGGCGTTTTTTCTGGTCGGTGCCAGCATCGCGCCGGGTTCCGATCTGCTGCTGGAACATGTCGGCATCAATCCCACGCGCACCGGTGTGATCGACATTTTGCGCCTGATGGGCGCATCCATCGATGTGCTGAATGCGCGTGAGATCGGCGGCGAGCCGGTTGCGGATCTGCGTGTACGTTACGCGCCTTTGCACGGTATCGAGATACCGGAACATCTGGTGCCTTTGGCTATCGATGAATTCCCGGTCCTGTTCATTGCCGCGGCCTGCGCCACCGGCGGCCGGACCGTGCTCACCGGTGCCGAGGAATTGCGCGTCAAGGAGAGTGACCGCATCCAGGGCATGGCCGACGGTCTTGCGGCATTGGGCATCGATGCCCAGCCTACATCGGACGGCATCGTCATCCAGGGCGGGACCCTGCAGGGCGGACGCATCGACAGCCACGGCGATCACCGTATCGCTATGGCTTTCGCCATGGCCGCGCTGCGCGCCACCGGACCGATCCGCATCGACGACTGCGCCAATGTGAACACCTCATTCCCGGGATTCGTGGCGCTCGCGGCTGGCGCTGGCCTCTCTATCCAGCAGGCCTGATTCATGCCATTCAGCACACAGGCGCCGCTGCACCCGCAAGGATAAGTTATGGCCAAATCCCCCATCCCGGTCCTTACCATCGACGGCCCCGGCGGTTCCGGCAAGGGCACGATCGCCCATCGTGCCGCCCAACAACTGGGCTGGCATCTGCTGGACAGTGGCGCCCTGTACCGGCTGTTAGGACTGGCAGCGCAGCGCCACGGCCTTGACCTTGCCAATGAGGCGGCACTGGCAACGCTGGCCGAACACCTGGACATCGAATTCGTCGCCGATGACTTGGGCGAGACCCAGGTGATCCTGGAAGGGGAGGAGGTCACCCGCCAGATCCGCAGCGAAGCCAGCGGCGCGGTTGCCTCGCAGATCGCGGTCTTGCCCGCGGTGCGCACCGGCCTTCTGGCGCGCCAGCACGCCTTCCGCAACCCGCCGGGCCTGGTGGCCGACGGCCGTGATATGGGCAGCGTGGTGTTTCCGGATGCGCTGCTCAAGGTGTTTCTCACCGCGACCCCCGAGGCACGTGCCGAGCGCAGGTATAAACAGTTGATAGAAAAAGGAATGGATGCTAATCTTGTCGCCCTTTTACGGGATATCACGGAACGCGATGCGCGGGATGCATCGCGCAGCGTGGCACCACTCAAACCGGCGGCGGATGCCATCGTGTTGGACAGCACCGATATGAGCATCGATGCCGTGGTGCAGTTTGTCCTCGAAGAGTTGTCACAACGGCGTGCCGTTACTTGATGCAGAGTAACAGCGGGCCTTAGGCATTTGGTGATTGGGATAACAGGGAAGCGAGCCCGGTCGATTATCAACTAACCCGTCGTCGGCATCTTGCCGCGGCATGCAACGTCGATCCTCCACGAGGATCTAGGATTTCAACCCATGAGTGAAAGTTTCGCCGAACTCTTTGAACAGAGTCTTCTCACCAAGCAGATGCGCCCCGGTTCCATCGTTACCGGCACCATCGTCGAGATCACCCCGACCTCCGTCATCATCAACGCCGGCCTGAAGTCTGAAGGCTCCATCCCCATTGAACAGTTCTACGACGACCACGGCGCGATGGAAGGCAAGGTCGGCGATGATGTCGAAGTATGGCTGGATTCCGTCGAAGACGGCTTCGGCGAAACGCGCCTGTCGCGCGAGAAGGCCAAGCGCGCCCAGTCATGGCGCCATCTTGAGAAGGCCTTCGAAGCCAATGACACCATCACCGG
>JBGPWJ010000294.1:0-2723 GCA_041492115.1 Gammaproteobacteria bacterium | reverse complement strand
GCTGACGCGACGAAACGCACAACGATAAAAACCCCGAGCATGGAAATAGCCAGCGCCAGCTTGGCCGCGACACCGAGCATCAGCCCCAGCGTAGCGCCGAGACCGGCGCGGCCGGCCTGCACGAGTGATCGCAACATCGACAGTTCACCGATCACCGCGCCCACAAACGGTCCCAGCAACACGCCCGGCAGGCCGAAGAAAATTCCCACCAGTCCACCCAGCGCCGCACCCCACAGCGCGCGCGGTGAGGCGCCAAAGCGTTTCGCACCTAACACACCGGCCATGACATCGACCGCATAACTGAGCAGCGCCATGAGCCCGAGGACGATCAAGGTCTTGAGGCCCACATAGGCGTAGTCCTCGGCCCAGGCCGCAACCAGCAGTCCGGCAAACAATACTGGCGCGCCGGGCAGCGCGGGAAATACCAAACCGGCGATGCCGGCGATGACCAGCACAACAGCGAGTGTCCAGAGCAGAATGGTGATGAGCATGCGCTGAACTACCGGTGCTGCGGGACGATCGCCGGCGCAATGTTTGCCGATGACGTAACACCATCCGTCAGCGCGCTTAGCAGTCGCGCCTCGGCATGGGCAATCTGCCGGGCGATGAAATCGGCCACCGCGCCCTGTTCGCGCTCGACTCTTACTGCACCCACCAGCCTTTGCACCAGATCCTGCTGTAATAGCTCATCGTCTTTGGCGCGCAGGATATCCTCCACATAGCAATACAGGTGCGATGCCATGATCTGACGGAAGAATACCTCTTTCTTTTTGTCATCCAGTGTAGAGCGGCCGTAAGAGACCGCATGACCGATACCAATCACCGGCACCTTCTCGCGCCAGCCACTGACAGACAGGTGATAAATATCGGTGATGACGAGTTCCGCCCTGCGGATCAGGGCGATCCTGCCGGCCAAGGCACCGAGCCCGTAAAGAGAATGCTGCCAGTCAATCTTGACCAACGGCAGCTTGCGTGCCGACGCAACTGCGCTGGCTAAGTTCAACAATTCCGCTTGATGACCGGAACGGCCAAAGCCACAGGCCACATAGCGTTCCGGCAACTCGGTTCGAATCGACGCCGAAGCCCACTCCATCGGCAACGCGGCATCGGCATCCAGAAGCAGCGCACAATCGCATCCCAATGCGGGCCGGGACAATGCCGTCACGGTGTCCACAAACGCAGCGGAAAGCGCATCGCGCGACAGTACCAGCGGCGCAGCGCGATACAGCGCGGTCAGGGCGGCGCGATAACGCGCATCACCCCATTCCTCGCCGTTGCTGCCATAAAAGGTGCCGCCGAAGACCAGCGTTTTCTCATGCAGTGCCGCGCTTTCGCCCTCCAGCAGAAAAAGTCTGTACCACAGATCGATGGCATGCTGCTGCGTGATCGATGGTTCGCGCGCACGGACACGCTCGGCCCAATCGGTGGCGGCATAGGGGAGCCAATGGAGGAAATCGCCCCAGTACAACACGCGGTCGTACTCACGCAGTTGCTCGGGCGATCGATACAGCTCGTGCACCAGGCGATGCTCGTTGAGCCGGATATCGATGGGCTCTTCGGCGTTGTAGAGTGTCAGCCGCGCCTGCGGCAGATGTTTGCGAATAAACGTGGTCACCGCCAGATCGACGGACAACATGCCGGGATTCAGGGAGCAGGGAAAGGCGCAGATTGCGGCGTAGCTGGTCATATCACTACCGGATCTTACGTTATATGGGAAGGAAAAACGACGCTTACGGCTGGTCTGTCACATACCAGGGCTTTCCGTGGTCATCGAGGTAGAGCCTCTGCATCTCTTGCAGGTTGAACGGCCGCGAACCGATGCGACCGAACACGGCCATCTGATGACCGGTCTCGTCGACGCCGCGGTCGCGGTCCAAGCCCTTGGAGAGCGCCAACGCCGGCTGACGCGTGGCATAGCTCGCGATAAGCTCAGGCTTGGGATCCGGACTGAAACCATAGAAACGCGGCTGGGAATCCGGTGAGGTCAGTTGCAGCACCTTCAATCCATTGCGGCCATCGGCGACGTACGCATACAACGAGGCATTGGTGGTCGCGACGATCACATCGCGGGTGTCGTTGAGTGCGCCGTCGGCGGTGTAGAACTGGTAAAGCCGCGGCTGTTCGGGACGCTCCACGTCGATGATGGCCAGGCCCTGACTGCCCGCCGCGACATAGGCGTAGGTCCGCGCGACGTAGACGCGTTGCGCGTCCTGCAAGCTAATCCGCGCATTGTCGACGATGCGCGGCTGATCGGCATGCGTGACATCAATGACGCGCAGGCCGTCGGCTGTCGTGGCAAACAGGTAGCGGAACTGCACAGCCGTGGCGCGCACATCCTTGAGCGGAATCACGGCAAGCAGCCGCGGCTTGAGCGGCTGATCGAGATCCAGCACCACGATGCCGGCAGTGGCGGCGATATAGGCGGTGGTGCCGGCCAGCGTGATGTGGCGCGCGCCGGTAAGGATACCCTTGTCATTCCAGGTCAGCGCGCGGGTCAGGAAATTATTGCGCGGCTCGCCGTCGCTGAGCGTCTCGATGTTGGTGAGGATCAGTCCTTCCTCGGCATCGGTGATCAGCGCATAGCTGTACAGCGCATGCATGGGCTGCTCTTCGTTGGTCTTTTGGATCAGCTCGCGGCGGTTGCGCGCCGGGTTGATCGGCTGGTTGGTGGGCAGCACGATACAAGTGGCATTTTTGCTGGCGATGTGTGTGTCGTGGCCAAG
>JBGPWJ010000122.1:0-7749 GCA_041492115.1 Gammaproteobacteria bacterium | reverse complement strand
GCATAACCCATTGAGCCGACACCCAGCGCGACCTGGGGCAGATTGTCCCAGCGTCGTACCTGGTGGCGGTAGGAGGCCGCGCCCGGGCGCGCGAAGATGTTCTGCAAGACCGGTTCGAATCCTTCGGCGGCCAGCAGTTCCTTGGCGTGCTGGAACAGGGCGATCTTGCGCAGATACATCTCATCCTTGGGCGGGCCGAAATCTTCTTTGCCTTTGATGCTGCGCTGCTTGTCCAGCGAATAGATCGACAAACACGGTACGCCGAGCGCGGTGAATTTCTGCAAGGTGTTCTGCAGGGCATCTTCGGGTTCGTTCTCGAAGCCGTACATGGTGTCGACGTTGACGTTGCCGATGATCTCGACGGCGTCGCGCAATTCGCGCAGTGCTTCGTCAACGGAGTAGTAGCGGTTCATGGTCGCCAGCATTTGCTCATCGAGCGTCTGGATGCCGTAACTCAAGCGCGTGACGCCGAGTTTTTTCAGAAGTTCGATCTTGTCGCGGGGCAGGGTGCCGGGGGCCGCTTCGATGGTGATCTCGGCATCATCGGTAAGATTGAAGTGCTGGTGCAATCCGTTAAACAGGCGCGTCAGATGTTCATTGTCGAGCGTGGTGGGCGTGCCGCCGCCGAGATAGATTGATTCGCAACGCTGGCCCGTCAGCGGTTCATGGTACATGGCCATTTCGCGCAGCAGATAGTCGACATAGGTGGCAGACTGTTCGATGCCGCGGCCGGGCAATACCGTGTAGTAGCAGAAACTGCACAGGGTTTTGCAGAACGGTATATGCAGGTAAACGCTGTAGCGGTTCGGGATCACGGACGGCTGCGCGAACAACTCGGCGATGCTCTGCGGGCCGGACGATTGTGCGAACAGCGGCGGCGGAAAGGTCCAGTCGAAGCAGGGAAAGAAATCGTTCTGGATCTGCAGCAGGTCATTCAGTCGTGCCTGCAGGTGTTCGGGTTGCAGCGGATGCAGGCCGTCGGTGTTGGGCTGGACTGCTTCCGGATGTTTTATCAGACGGGATTTTTTATTGAATGAGACGCTGTAATGCTTCACGGGCAGACTCCTTAATATTTTAGGAAAATTCTTGCTGCAATGACCGCGGATTACTGCATTGACATCGATAGTGGGCAAAGGGCAATACGATTGATTGCGGCACACTATAGACCAGGTCTGTGTGCCAAGTCATGTCGGATCGCCCGCCTGATGCGCTGGTCGGGTAGATTGCCGTCCGGGTATTGGGGCTGGATGTGACGCTATAATGCGGCCGCCATGTGTCCGATCTCTGACAGTCTGCTGGATGCGCTGCCCCGCACGGGGGTGACGCGCTATTGGCTTGCCTACAGTGGCGGCCTGGATTCGCACGTGCTGTTGCACGCTCTGCACGGCCTGATTGCACGGCAACCCGGCCTTACGCTCAGTGCTGTGCACGTCCATCATGGCCTGCGCCCGGACGCCGATCAGTGGGCGGCGCATTGCCTGGCAGTGTGCGCCGCTCTGGAAATTCCCTGCCAAGTGCTGCATGTCCAGGCCCGACCGGCAGCGGGCGAGAGTCCCGAGGATGCGGCGCGGCGCGCCCGTTACCAGGCGTTGCAGGGCGTGGTGGGCACGGGCGATTGCCTGTTGACCGCGCATCATCAGGATGATCAGGCCGAAACCTTGCTGTTGCAGTTGCTGCGCGGCTGTGGCGTTGCAGGTCTGGCCGGGATGCCGGTCTGCGCGGAATTCGGCGCCGGCCAGCTGGCGCGACCGCTGCTGACGCACAGCCGCGCCGAACTGCGTGACTATGCCGAGCGTCACAGCCTGCGCTGGGTCGAGGACGGCAGCAATGCCGAGACCGGTTATGACCGCAATTACCTGCGTCATGAAATCCTGCCACGGCTGCGCGCGCGCTGGCCGGCGACAGCGGCGGCGCTGACACGCAGTGCCGGCCACTGCGCCGCGGCCACCGATCTGCTCCAGACTCTGGCGACCCAGGACCTCGCGGGTCTGCGTGGGCCTGTGTCCGGCACGCTGATGATAGACCGGCTCCAGGCGCTCGATGCCGCGCGGCAGGACAATGTGCTGCGCGTCTGGCTGCGCGAACTGGGTCTACCCACGCCATCCACAGCGCATTTGCGGCAACTGCGCTGTGAACTCCTGACGGCCGCGGTCGATGCCATGCCCTGCGTACGCTGGCCGGGCGCGGAGCTGCACCGCTACCGCAAGCTGCTCTATGCCATGACGCCTTTGACGGCGCACGACGCCGGGCAAGTGCTGGACTGGGATCTGCAGCAACCACTGACATTGCCCGGCGGCGCAGGGCGTCTGCACGTCGCGCTCAGCTCAGGTCATGGACTCGATGCCGCGCTATGCGGACAGCGCATCAGCGTGCGCTTCCGGCACGGCGGCGAAATCTGCAAGCCGGTCGGACGCGGCCACCACCATGACCTGCGGAAACTGTTTCAGGAGGCCGGCGTGCCGCCCTGGCGAAGGGAGCGGGTTCCACTGCTGTATGTCGATGGCGAACTCGCCGCCGTGGTGGGGTTCTGGGTCTGTGAACCCTTTCAGGCGCCACCGCAGACGTCCGGCCTGGTTGTGGAGTGGAGTGCCACGTCGACAACGGAGGAGAATTCGTAGGTTGGTTGAATGGAAACTGGCAAGTATCGAGCAGCAAGTAGCTAGGAAAAACGCTGTCTTGTAAGCTGGGCTGTTCCTTGCTACGTGCTACTCGAGAATTGCTACTAACCTTGTGCCTCCCGCCCCATTCTGGTAACTTGTCCTCCCGTCCTGCGACCATCTCGGTGGCAGCCCGATCCCCCGGTTTCTCATGACTAAGTACATCTTTATCACCGGCGGTGTGGTGTCTTCTTTGGGCAAGGGCATCGCCGCCGCCTCGCTTGGGGCGATCCTCGAATCCCGCGGTCTGAAAGTCACGATGCTCAAGCTCGATCCCTACATCAATGTGGATCCTGGCACCATGAGTCCGTTTCAGCACGGTGAAGTCTTCGTCACCCAGGACGGTGCCGAGACCGATCTGGATCTCGGGCACTACGAGCGTTTCGTGCGTACCACCATGGGCAAGCGCAACAACTTCACCACCGGCAAGATCTACGAGAATGTGATCCGCAAAGAACGGCGCGGCGATTATCTCGGCGGCACGGTGCAGGTCATTCCGCATATCACCGATGAGATCAAGCGCTGTATCAAAGCCGGCGCCGAAGGCGCTGACATCGCCATGGTCGAGATCGGCGGTACGGTCGGCGATATCGAGTCGTTGCCGTTCCTGGAGGCGATCCGCCAGATGGGCGTGGAACTCGGCCATCAGCGCACGCTATACATGCACCTGACCCTGGTGCCGTACATCGCCGCCTCCGGCGAGATCAAGACCAAGCCGACACAGCATTCCGTCAAGGAACTGCGCTCCATCGGTATTCAGCCCGACGTGCTGCTGTGCCGCGCCGACCGTTCACTGCCGGCCGACGAACGCCGCAAGATCGCGCTGTTTACCAATGTCGAAGAGCGCGCGGTGATCTCGGCGGTGGATGTCGACAACATCTACAAGATTCCGCTGCTGCTGCATCAACAGAATCTCGATGAGATCGTGGTGCAGAAACTCAACCTGGATGTGCCGCCGGCGAACCTGTCGGAGTGGGAAAATGTCATCGATGCCATGGAGCACCCGCAGCACGAGGTCACCGTGGCCATGGTCGGTAAGTACGTCAATCTGACCGAGTCCTACAAATCACTGTCCGAGGCGCTGAGCCACGGTGGTCTGCACACCCGCACCCGGGTGCGCATCACCTATGTCGACTCGGAACACATCGAGAAGGAAGGCACCGACTGTCTCCAGGGTATGGATGCCATTCTGGTGCCCGGCGGTTTTGGCGAACGTGGCATCGAGGGCAAAATCGCCGCGGTGCGCTATGCGCGCGAGCACGGCATTCCGTATCTTGGCATTTGTCTGGGTATGCAAGTGGCCGTCATCGAGTTTGCGCGCAACGTGGCCGGACTCGCCGGCGCGCACAGCACTGAATTCAAGCCCGACACCCCGTACCCGGTGATCGCGCTGATCACCGAATGGCGCGCCGCCGATGGCAGCATCGAACACCGCAGCACGAATTCCAATCTGGGCGGCACCATGCGACTCGGCGGGCAGGAGTGCCGGCTGCGGCCAGGCAGCATCGCGCGCGAGCTGTACGGCAAGGACGTGATCATCGAACGGCATCGGCACCGCTATGAGTTCAACGGCCGTTATCTCGAAGCGCTGCAGCAGGCCGGGCTTAAGGTCAGCGGCAAATCGATGGACGACAGCCTGGTGGAGATGATCGAGATACCGTCGCATCCCTGGTTCGTCGCCTGTCAGTTCCATCCTGAATTCACCTCCGGTCCGCGCGATGGTCATCCCTTGTTCAGCGGCTTCATCCGCGCCGCCCTCATGCAACATCAGCAACACGCCGCACAGGTAGCCCACGCATGAAGTTGTGTCATTTCGAGGCCGGTCTCGACCGGCCGTTGTTTCTGATTGCCGGACCGTGTGTCATCGAGAGCGAACAGCTCGCGCTGGACACCGCCGGGCAGCTCAAGGAAATCACCGCACGTCTGGGGATTCCTTTTATCTACAAATCCTCCTTCGACAAGGCCAATCGTTCCTCGGTGAACAGCTTCCGTGGTCTTGGTATTGAAGAAGGTCTGCGTATTCTGCAGAAGGTGAAGGATCAGATCGGCGTGCCGGTGCTCACCGATGTGCACGAGGATACGCCGCTGGCGGAAGTCGCCGCCGTGGTTGACGTGATGCAAACGCCGGCCTTTCTCTGCCGTCAGACCAACTTCATCCAGAACGTCGCGCGCCAGGGCATACCCGTGAACATCAAGAAGGGCCAGTTCCTGGCGCCCTGGGACATGAAGAACGTGGTCGACAAAGCCCTTGCCACCGGCAATCAGCAGATCATGGTCTGCGAGCGCGGCGTGTCCTTCGGCTACAACAATCTGGTCTCAGACCCGCGTTCGCTGGCCGTGATGCGCGACACCGGTTGTCCGGTGGTTTTCGACGCCACGCACTCGGTGCAGTTGCCGGGCGGGCAGGGCACCGTCTCCGGTGGCCAGCGCGAATTCGTGCCGGTGCTGGCGCGTGCCGCGGTTGCTGTCGGTGTCGCCGGTGTGTTCATGGAGACGCATCCCGATCCATCCAAGGCACTCAGCGATGGGCCGAACGCCTGGCCGCTGGGACGGATGGAAGAGTTGTTGACCGTACTGAAAGAGATCGATGCGCTGGTGAAGGCGCGCGGGTTTGCTGAGCTGCAATCTTAAAGATTAAGTCCCCTCTCCCTCCGGGAGAGGGCCAGGGTGAGGGTGGTCAGTTAAAGTAAAGGACACCCCTCACCCCAACCCTCTCCCTCAAGGGGAGAGGGAGGAGCTATCAACACCAATGTAACAATCAACTGGAGCAGCAATGTCGGAGATTCTTGATATCAGGGGGCGGGAAATCCTGGACTCGCGCGGCAATCCCACCGTCGAGGCCGAAGTGGTTTTAGTCAATGGCGTGATCGGTCGCGCCGCGGTGCCGTCAGGCGCGTCCACGGGCACGCGCGAAGCCGTTGAGCTGCGCGACGGTGATCCGAAGCGCTATCTCGGCAAGGGTGTGTTGAAGGCAGTCGAGAACGTCAACGGCGAGATCCGTCGCGCCATCGTCGGCCAGGAGGTCATCGCGCAGCAGCAGATCGACCAAAAGCTGATCGAGCTGGACGGCACGCCGACCAAGTCGCGCCTCGGCGCCAATGCCATTCTGGCGGTGTCGCTGGCGGCAGCCAAAGCGGCGGCCATGGAAACTCAGGTCCCGTTGTACCGCTATATCGGCGGCAAGGGCCCGTTCAGTCTGCCGGTGCCGATGATGAACATCATCAACGGCGGCGTGCACGCCGACAACAGCGTTGACCTGCAGGAATTCATGATAATTCCGGCTGGCGCGCCGAGTTTTCGCGAGGCGCTGCGCTACGGTGCTGAAGTCTTCCACGCTTTGAAGAAGGTGCTGCACGCGCGCGGCATGAATACCTCGGTCGGCGACGAAGGCGGCTTCGCGCCCGATCTGCCATCCAACGAAGCGGCCATCGAAGTGATCCTCGAAGCCATCGACAAGGCCGGTTACACGGCGGGCAAGGATATTTACCTCGGCATCGACGCCGCCAGTTCCGAGTTCTACAAAGACGGCGTCTATGATCTGAAATCGGAGAGCCGCCGTTTCAGCGCCGCCGAGTTCACCGATTACCTCGCCGCCTGGGTCGACAAGTACCCGATCATCAGCGTTGAAGACGGCATGGCCGAAGACGATTGGGCCGGCTGGAAACTGCACACCGAAAAACTCGGCAAGCGCGTGCAACTGGTCGGCGACGATCTGTTCGTCACCAACACAACGATCTTCAAGGAAGGCATCGACAAGGGCATCGCCAACTCCATCCTCATCAAGCTCAATCAGATCGGCACGCTGACCGAAACGCTGGCGGCCATCGACATGGCGCACAAGGCCGGTTATACCGCCGTGGTGTCGCACCGTTCCGGCGAGACCGAAGATGTCACCATCGCCGATCTCGCCGTCGCCGCCAACACCGGCCAGATCAAGACCGGCTCGCTGTCGCGTTCCGACCGCGTCGCCAAGTACAACCGCCTGCTGCGCATCGAAGACGGTCTGCGTGACAAGGCGCACTATGCAGGACGCAATACCTTTACCCATCTGCGCGGCGGCTAGGGGCAGCGGCCTGAGGCTTGATGCGCACGCTGATCATTCTGCTGGTAGTCGTGTTGGTTGGCCTGCAGGTCAAGCTGTGGGTGGGCAACGGCAGTTTCGCTGAAGTATGGCGTTACAGCCGCGCCGTCAATGAGCAACAGCAGGAAAACGCGCGGCTCGAAGAGCGCAACAAGACCCTGGATGCGGAAGTGCTGGATCTGAAGCAGGGACTGGAATCGATTGAAGAGCGCGCCCGCAGCGAGCTCGGCATGGTCAAACAGAACGAGACCTTCTTCCAGATTATTGAAGAGAGTCATGTGAAGCCGTGAGTGCACAGAGTCTTGTAGGGCGGGTTAGGCACGTTGTTTGTGCCGTAACCTGCCGGATGTGCCGTCAGGCACTTAATTAAAGAACGTCTTGTGTTGCTGCGCAACGCTGGTGGGTTACGCAAACAACGCTAACCCACCCTACATTTAATATGCCCACATCGCATTCCTCGCCCAGATTCTGGGTCGTGATCCCTGCCGCCGGCAGCGGCATGCGCATGGGTGCAGCTTTGCCCAAACAGTACCTGCCTCTGGCCGGAAGCACGGTCATCGAGCACAGTATGGCGCGACTCGCCGCGCTGCCGGGTGTCGCCGGCTTGGTGGTGGCACTGGCGGCGGATGATCCCTACTGGTCCGTACTGAAGCTGCAACTGGGCGTGCCGGTGCAGCGCATTACGGGAGGCGCCGAACGTTGTCATTCCGTACTGGCGGCGCTGACTTGGCTGCTGGGCGTGGCCGATGCGCACGATTGGGTATTGGTACACGACGCGGCGCGTCCCTGCGTACGTCGCGCCGATCTGCAACGACTGCTTTATACACTCGTCGACGATCCGGTCGGTGGTCTGCTGGCCATCCCGGCGCGCGACACCAAGAAACGCGCCGATGCGAGCGGGCGCGTTCTGCAGACTGTTGACAGAACCGACCTGTGGAAGGCGCAGACCCCGCAGATGTTCCGTCTTGGCGCGCTGCACGAGGCTTTAAGCAGTGCCATCAACGCAGGTGT
>JBGPWJ010000031.1:0-15411 GCA_041492115.1 Gammaproteobacteria bacterium | reverse complement strand
TCACGTTTTGAGTGATGTTGTACTCTTGAGCTTGCTTTACCAGTTACACCCGCCGCCTAGCCTCAATCACATTAGGCAGTTCCCCGATCCTTGCCAACACCCGCGACAGTTGCGACATATCGGCGATTTCCACAGTGATCTGCATATACGCGCGATGCGTGCGTTTGTCGGTGGTCGTATTGATGGCGTGCACGTTGATCTTGTCCTGCGAGAGCAGGGCGGTGATGTCGCGCAGCAGGCCCTGGCGGTCGTAGGCTTCAATGTGGATGTCGACGGGATAGGTGTGCGCGGCTTCGGCGCTCCAGCCGACTTCGATGAGCCGGTCGCGATTGGCTTGGGCGAGGCGCAGCAGATTGGGACAGTTGCGGCGGTGGATGGTGACGCCGCGGCCGCGTGTGATGTAGCCGATCACGGTATCGCTGGGCAAGGGCTTGCAGCAGCGCGCGGGTTGCGTGAGCAGGTTGCCGACGCCGCGGATCGAGATGGCGCCGGGCGTTGCGCTGGGCGCGGCGCTGCGCGGACCGGGCAGTAGCTTGTCCGTGGGCTCCGGCGGCGGCGCCTGTTCCTGTACGGCGTTGACGATCTGCGCATGATGCACGTCGCCGCGACCGAGGGCGGCAAGGAATTCGTCGGCCTCGCTGAAGTGCAGGCGCTGCGCGAGGCGCGTCATGTTGACTTCATTGATGCCCAGGCGGCGCAGTTCACGGTCCAGCGTGATGCGTCCCGCGGCGATGTTCTTGTCGTGATCCTGTAGCTTGAACCAGGCGCGCGCCTTGGCGCGGGCGTGCGCGCTTTTGAGGTAACCGAGGTGCGGATTGAGCCAGTCGCGGCTCGGTGTGCCCTGCTTGGCGGTGAGTACATCGACCTGCTCGCCGGTTTTCAATTCGTAGGTCAGTGGCACGATGTTGCCGTTGACCTTGGCGCCGCGGCAGCGGTGTCCGACGTCGGTGTGGATGTGATAGGCGAAGTCGAGCGGCGTCGCGCCCTGCGGCAGATCGATGATCGCGCCTTTGGGCGTGAGCACGTAGACGCGATCCTGAAAAACCTCGGCCTTGAAACGGTCGATGAAATCGCCGGCCTCGACATCCTCGGCCTTGACCTCCAGCAGGCGGCGTAGCCAGGCGATCTTCTGCTCGAAGCCGGCAGTTTGTTTCGCGCCGCCTTCCTTGTAACTCCAGTGTGCGGCGACGCCGAGTTCGGCGTGTTGATGCATCTCGGGTGTGCGGATCTGCACTTCCAGTGTCTGACCGTCCGGGCCGCGCACGGCGGTGTGCAGTGACTGGTAGAGATTGTTCTTCGGCCGCACGATGTAATCGTCGAACTCGCCGGCGACCGGCGCCCAGAGGCTGTGCACCACGCCGAGCGCGGCGTAGCAGGCGGCCAGATCCTTGACCAGCACGCGTACCGCGCGCACATCGAAGATATGATGAAAGTCCACGCCCTTGCGCTGCATTTTGCGCCAGATACTGTAGATGTGTTTGCGCCGGCTGCTGATCTCGGCGTGGATGCCGAGCTTGCCGAGTTCCCGCTCCAGAATCAGTACCACCTGTTTGAGATTGGCCTCGCGGTCGCCGCGGCTCTCGTCAAGCAGTGCGACCAGTTCGCGGTAAGTGTCAGGTTGCAGGGCCTGGAAGGCCAAGTCTTCAAGTTCCCACTTGAGCTGCCAGATGCCAAGACGATTGGCCAGCGGCGCGTAGATGTCCAGCGTTTCGCGCGCCACCCGCTCGCGCTGCGGCGGCGCCAGTTCATGCAGGTTACGCATGCCGTGCAGGCGTTCGGCGAGCTTGATCAGCACCACGCGCAGATCCTCGGCGATGGCGAGCAGCAGCTTGCGCAGGTTTTCGGCATGGGCCTGCTGCTTGTGGCGTTCGTCGGATTGGTCGGGAAGATCCTGCGCCACTGCCATGCGGTTCACGCCGTCGACGAGACGCGCGATGCCGGCGCCGAATTTTTTAGTGATGCGGTCGACGTCGGCGTTGTCGTTGCCGGCGCGCAGGATCGCGGTAGCCAGGGTTTCGTGGTCGAGGTGCAGTGCGTGGAGTATCTGTGCGACGCTGAGGGCGCTCGCCATGGCTTCCGGTTGCGCGCGCGCACTGAAGGACAGGGCTTGGCGCAGCAGCGTGAGTTCCTCGGCGCGGCGTCCCTCTGTCAGAGGCGCCAGCCAGGCATCGAGTTGTGCGTCGCTGGCGGGCGGATGATCGGTGTGGGTATCGGGCTTGGCCATAGCTGTGTGATAGGTTGCCGTGAGTTCTGCGGGCCTGGGTGCTGTGCCCTTGCGGTGATGTCTTCACACCTTGCCTGAATAGTATAACTGCTGGCGGCGGGTTAGACTTACCGAGGGACAAACTTGCAAGGAGGCAGGTGCGATGCAACGGAAGCACTACATTTGGCTGTGTCTGTTGGCGGCGCTGCGGTGCGAGGCGGCAATATACCAATGGACCGACAGCACCGGAACGGTGCAGTTCAGCGACCGGCGGCCGACGGAACAGGTCGAGGTAATCGAGCGGTACGATCTCGAAACTCGCGCGGCAACCGCGCCGCCACAGCCGTTACCACAGCGCGCTGCCGCGCCTGTAGAGTCGCAGGCCGACAGCCCGCGCAAAGCACCTCACAGGACCGCACACGCCACAACACGCGAGCAAGCGCGCCAGCACTGCGACAAAATCCGCCGCCGCATTGCCGCCACGCAATCGCAACTGCGCGCCGGTTACAGTGCGCGCCGCGGCATTATGCTGACTGAACGCCTGCGTGCGGATCGCGATACTCTGTACCACGACTGTCGTTACTGAATGTCTGAACGAGTCGCCACGCCGAGTGCGTGGTGCCGTTGTACCGCTCAGGTGGTGTTAGGGCTGTCGATGGACGGGGTCGGTAGTGCGGGTTCACAGTGATCAGCAAAGCAAAACAAATGCTCGCGCACACACGCGAGTAAAGTGTGCGCCGATCGGCTCGCCAGAGCCGGATCGGCGTGCCTGTGGTTTATTGATCAGCGGTTGTGATTGCCACCGCCACCGCCGAAGCGACCGCCGCCACCACGACCACCACCAGGGCCGCCACGACCGCCGGGTCCACTGCGACCGCCGCCACCGAAACGTCCACCGCCGCCACCGAAGCGGCCGCCGCCACCGCCACCGCTACGCTCGGTCTTGGGGCGCGCCTCATTGACATTCAGTGGGCGACCTTTGAGTTCTTTGCCGTTCATACCGGTGATCGCCGCTGTCCCTTCGGCGTTGGACTCCATTTCGACAAAGCCGAAACCGCGCGGCTCGTTGCTGAACTTGTCGCGGATGATGGAGACGGAGGTGACCTTGCCGAATGCACTGAAGGCGGTGCGGATATCGTCTTCCGTGGCGTCGTGCGAGAGATTGCCCACAAAGATATTCATAGTGTGCTCCTGCTGCTGGTGGTGGGACGGATGAGCTCAGTGCGCCCCGACGCTGTTGGTCAATGCCGGGACAGCTGGTAATCAGCTTGGTGGGCGAGAAGCGCTATCCGCGGCCAGGCTGGCGTGTTCGGCATCACCGGACCTGCGCGGTATGCCTTGTCGGGATCATACACCCAGATTGCCCGGGACAGAAACCAGCGCCGTGTGTCCGTCGCCGGGCCTTTGCGGTAGTCTAACGGTGATGACATCACCCAAAACCAAGACCGCCCAACCGTCCCATGCCGATTACATCACGCCGGCGGGTGCGCAGCGTCTGCGCACGGAATTGGATAGTCTGTGGCGTGTGCAGCGACCGCAGGTGACCCAGGCGGTGTCCGAGGCGGCGGCGCAGGGCGACCGTTCGGAAAATGCTGAGTACATCTACGGCAAGAAACAACTGCGCGAGATCGACCGGCGCATCCGCTTTCTGACCAAGCGGCTGGAAGTACTGGTGGTGGTGGACCGTCTGCCGGCCGATACCAACCGGGTGTTCTTTGGTGCCTGGGTGCGCCTGGAATCGGAACAGGGTGAGGAATGTGTCTATCGTATCGTCGGGGCCGACGAGACCGATCCGGAACGGGGTTTGATCAGCATCAACTCACCGCTGGCACGGGCCGTGTTGAAAAAAACCCTCGACGATGTCGTCACGGTCGAGAGTCCGCAGGGCCGCGCGGCGTATACCGTGATCGAGATCAGCTACCGGGAATTCGCTGCTGACGATAATGTATGAGCCACGCCGGCCCGCCGCATCTATCGTCGCCATGAGTACGAACCCGCCAATCGTCAATGTCGCCGTCGCCGTCATCCTGCGCGCGGATGGTCGCGTGTTGTTGGCGGAACGTCCGTCGGGCAAACCGGTGCCCGGCTACTGGGAATTCCCAGGCGGAAAATTCGAAACCGACGAGAACAGCGTGCAGGCGCTGACGCGCGAAATTCACGAAGAAATCGGCGTCGATATCGACACGGCCTACCCCTGGCTGACCCGGGAATACGATTATCCCGACAAACGCGTGCGCCTGCATTTTTATCGGGTCACCGCTTGGCACGGCGCAGCGCATGGCCGCGAGGGCCAGCGCGTTTCCTGGGAGGATCCGCGCGCGATCCGCGTCGGCCCATTGCTGCCGGCGAATCACAAGGTCGTCGCGGCCTTGTGCCTGCCGTCGTTGTACGCCATCACGGCCGCGGAAAAATTTGGCATCGCCGATTTCATGCCGCGTCTGCAACAGGCACTCGATCGCGGTGTGCGGCTCATACAAGTGCGCGATCGCACTATGGCCGATGCCCAGTTGCAGGCGTTTGCCCGCGACGTGGTGGCGCTGGCGCATGCGGCCGGCGCGACTGTGCTCATCAATGGCGATGCAGACTTGGCCCTGCGTAGCGGCGCTGATGGCGTGCACCTGCAAGGCGCGCAACTCAAGCGTCTCAAGAACCGTCCCGATACGCGCCTCTGGTCGGCCTCCTGTCACGATGCGGAGGAACTGGCGCGCGCCGCTGAACTGGATGCCGATTTCGTGGTGTTGTCGCAGGTGCTGCCCACGGCCACACACCCAGACGTGGCGGGTATGGGCTGGGAAAGATTTGCGGAACTGGCGCGCGACTATCCGCTGCCGATTTATGCCCTCGGCGGCATGCGCCCTGAACTTCTCGAAACCGCCATGCGTCATGGCGCGCATGGCATCGCGTTGTTGAGTGGTATCTGGTGATGCCGATCAGTTATCCATCTTTACGTAGTGATGACGATGTAGGGTGGATTAGGCGCGCAGCGCCGTAATCCACCACGGCGAGATTGAAGCGGCTGTCGCCACTAAGAGCATCTAACAGAATGAGTTCCCGGACCCTTCGCGCTACGCGCTCTTCCCTTCGGGAGAGGGCCAGGGTGAGGGCATCAATGACATCAAAACCGTTTTAGATCCCCCTCACCCCAACCCTCTCCCGAAGGGAGAGGGAGTCACAGGGCGGTGCGAAATCCATTTTGTTAGGTGCTCTAACTCACCCGACATTCATTGCAGTGTCCTATTTCATTCTCTGTCAGCGAGCGCGCGTAGCGCTTGTAACGTCAATTTTGCGTTAAACACGCATTTTCAGTTTACCATTTGAAAAATCCGTCATCTTCAGTCCTCTGTTGCAGCAATGAACCTGAGAAATTTAGCACCCTTCCTCGACTGGCCACGCATCACCGGCAAATCATTCCGCGCCGATCTGATCGCCGGCCTGACGGTCGCGCTGGTGGCGATACCGCAATCGCTGGCCTATGCGCAGCTGGCCGGTGTGCCGGCGTATTTCGGTCTGTACGCGGCATTCATTCCCACCATCATCGGTGCGCTGTTCGGCTCGTCGCGCCAGCTCTCAACAGGCCCGGTCGCCATGACCTCGCTGCTGACAGCCGCCAGTGTTGCGCAGCTGGCACCGCATGGCAGTGAACTGTTCTACTCCTATGTGATACTGCTGGCGCTGCTGTCCGGAATTTTCCAGATCGCGTTCGGTGTCATGCGCATGGGCGTGATGCTCAATTTCCTGTCGCAGCCGGTCCTGATGGGTTTCATCAATGCGGCCGCGATCATCATCGGACTCTCGCAGCTGCCCGCGATGTTGGGGATACCGAGCAAGCAATCGGCGCATTTCCTGGTCGATATCTGGCATGTCATCATCCATCTGAATGAAGTACACGGCCTATCGCTGGTTTTCGGCTTGACGGCTTTGCTCATGCTGATCGGTTTCAAACGCTACGCCTCGAAGCTTCCCGGCGTGCTCATCACGGTGACCCTGCTGACTGTCATCAGTTATCTGGTGGGTTACGCCGGTATGGGTGGCCGTGTTGTCGGCGAGATTCCGCAGGGTCTGCCGAGTTTCAGCGTGCCGCCCTTCGATTGGCATGCCAGTACCGAGCTGCTGCCGGCCGCCTTCGTCATTGCGCTGATCAGTTTCATGGAGGCCATGTCGAGTTCCAAGGTGATTGCGATCAAGACCCGCGTGGCCTGGGATGAGAATCAGGAACTGATCGGGCAGGGACTGGCCAAGGTGGCGGCGGCCTTCAGCCATTCCATGCCGGTGAGTGGATCGTTCTCGCGTTCCGCCTTGAATCTGTCGGCCGAGGCCATGACCGGCCTGTCGTCGCTGTTTTCCGCCTCCTTCGTCGTGCTGACCCTGCTGTTCTTCACGCCGCTGCTTTACCATCTGCCCAAGCCGGTGCTGTCGGCGATCATCATGATGGCGGTGGGCGGCCTGGTCAATTTCAATGTCATAAGAAAGGCCTGGAAGGCCGGCCGTGATGACGGTATGGCAGCAGTCATTACCTTCGTGGCGACGCTGTTGTTCGCGCCGGATATTCAGGACGGCATCCTCACCGGCATCATGCTGTCCCTCGCCTTGCTGCTTTACCGGATGATGAAACCGAGAATCGCGCTGCTCGGCATGCATCACGATGGCGGCCTGCGCGACCTGCAGCGCCTCGGCCTGCCGCAACTGCACCAGCGCCTCAGCGCGCTGCGTTTCGACGGTGCGCTGCGCTTCGTCAACGTGTCCTATTTTGAGGATGCGATCCTGAAATTGGAAAGAGACAACCCGGAGCTGAAATATATCCTGATCGCGGGCGGCGGCATCAACGCCATCGATGCCTCGGGCATCGATATGCTCTCGAACCTCATCACCCGGTTTAAGGGCAACGGCATCGCCATCGTCTTCAGCGGCCTCAAGCACCAGGTCCTGGAGATCATGACTGCGACCGGCCTGACCGACCAGATCGGCGCCGCCAATCTGTTCATCAGCGATCACGATGCGCTCAACAGCATCATGCCGCGGTTGGAGCGGACAGCGCAGGCGAGTGCGGCTGTTGCGTAGCGTAACAGGCTCGTCGAGGCGGGTCCGCGGTCTTAGACATTTTATGCCTCAGCACTTACACTACGCTCCGGGTTCTTTCAAAGCTCAAACACTTTGCCTAACTAACCTTGTCTCTCGCGCTTGCCTACACTGCGGTCCTCGCCGCGCTCGCCTCTGGGATCATTGCGCTCGGCGCTGACCTACGTCCGGCATTCTTGAAAATCGGCAGCTTCGTTCTGCTTGGCGTCAGCGGTGTCACGGCCGTGCTCGGCGGCGGTGCCAGCCTGCTGACGGGAAGTGTATACACCGATCAGCTGCCCCTCGGCCTGCCCTGGCTGCAATGGCATCTGCGTCTCGATCCGCTGTCCGGTTTCTTCATGGTGATTGTCGGCCTGGTGGTCAGCGCGATTGCCCTGTACGGCCCGGGTTATGTGCGTGAGTATCAGCACGGCAAGCAGCCGCTCCCGGTGCTCGGTCTGTTCACGGGCCTGTTCATCGCCGGCATGCTGCTGGTGCTGATCGCCGACGACGCCTTCGCCTTCATGGTGGCCTGGGAACTGATGTCGGTGTCGAGTTATGTGCTGGTCGCCTATCAGCATCAGCACGCCGCCAACCGGCGCGCGGCGTTCCTTTATTTGCTGATGGCGCAGGTCGGCGCGCTGGCCATCCTGTTGGGCTTTGGTGTGCTGGCCGGTGCCGGCAAGGCGGGCGATTTCAGTTTCGATGCCCTGCGTCATGCGCATCTGGCGCTGAACTGGGCCAGCGTGGCCTTCGGGCTGGCCTTGTTCGGCTTCGGCATGAAGGCGGGTTTGGTGCCGGCGCACGCTTGGCTGCCGGATGCGCACCCGGTTGCGCCTTCGCATATCTCGGCGCTGATGAGCGGCGTGATGCTGAAGGTTGCGGTGTATGGTTTTATCCGTTTCACCTTTGATCTGGTCGGCAATGTGCACTGGGCCTGGGGCGTGGTCACACTGCTGATCGGCAGCGCATCGGCCTTGCTCGGCATCCTGTACGCGCTGATGCAGAACAATCTGAAGCGCCTGCTGGCCTACTCGTCGATTGAAAATCTGGGCATCGTCTTCATGGGTCTCGGGCTGGCGATGATCTTCATCGGTGCCGGCCATCCCGCACTCGGCGTGCTGGCTTTGATCGCCGCGCTCTACCATGCCTTGAATCACGCCATGTTCAAAAGCCTGCTGTTCCTGGGCGCGGGCGCCGTCATCAGCCGCAGCCATGAGAGCGATCTGGAGCAGATGGGCGGACTGATCCGGCGCATGCCGCAGACGGCATTCCTGTTTCTGATCGGCTGCATCAGCATCTCGGCGCTGCCGCCGTTCAATGGCTTTGCCTCGGAGTGGCTGACCTTCCAGGCCGCATTGCAGGCGCCGGTGCTGGCCAGCGGCGTGCTGCGCTCGGTGATTCCCGTCACTGCGGCGGTGCTGGCGCTGACGGCCGCGCTGTCGGCGGCTTGTTTCGTCAAGGTGTTCGGCGTCGCCTTTCTGGGCCGGGCACGCTCCCGTCATGTGCGGCATGCGCGCGAGGTCAGCCTCGGCATGCGTGCCGGTCAGGGACTGCTGGCGGTGCTGTGCGTGCTGCTGGGTGTACTGCCGACTTGGGTAGTGAGCGCTCTCGATGCCATCCCGCAACTGCTGCTTGGCAGCGGCTTGCCGAATGCCGCCGCGCACGGTTGGCTGTGGCTGACGCCGATCGCGCGCGAGATGGCCTCGTATTCGGCGCCGCTGGTGGTGCTCGGCGTCGGTCTCGCCTGGGGCATCGGTTGGCTGCTGCTGCATCGGCAACGCTCGCGTGAGCAGCGGCGCCGCGGTTATCCGTGGGACTGCGGTTTCGGCGCACTCGATGCGCGCATGCAATATACCTCCACCGCCTTTTCCATGCCGATACGGCGCATCTTCGCACCGGTGTGGCGGATTGATGAACAGATCGAAGAGACGGCGGACAAGGTGCAGCCGCTGCGCGTGGCCTCGATCCGTCACCAGCTGCAGATCGGCGACCATTCCTGGACGGCCATCTACGAGCCGCTGGCGCGCACGGTGCTGAGTGCGTCGCGACTCATCGGCCGCATTCAGACCGGCAGCATCCGCACCTATCTGGGCTATTCGTTTTTCACGTTGATCCTGCTACTGTGGTTGATCACATGATCGCCTGGCTGCTCGCGCTGTTGCAGACACTGCTGTTCATCGGCGCCGCGCCCTTATTATCGGGCTGGGTGAAGGTCGCCAAATGCCGGTTGCAGAACCGCACCGCGCCCTCGGTGCTGCAACCCTACCGCGATCTCGCCAAGCTGTTCGGTAAGACACTGGTGCTCGCCGAACACGCCTCCTGGTTGTTCCGCTCCACGCCCTACATCGTCTTCGGCGCCACGGCGCTGGCCGCGGCAGTGATACCGCTGGTCGCGGTGCGGCTGCCTACGGCGGCGATCGCCGATGTCATCGTGCTGGTGGGTTTCTTCGCGCTGGCGCGGTTTTTCCTGGCGCTCGCCGCCATGGATATCGGCACTGCCTTTGGCGGCATGGGGGCGTCACGCGAGATGACCGTGTCCTCGCTGGCCGAGCCCGCGCTGCTCATGGCGGTGTTCACGCTGGCCATGACCGCATCCAGCACCAACTTGTCCACGGCCATGCAGCACACACTGGAAAGCGGTCTGGTGCTGCGGCCTTCCTTCCTGTTCGCCACGCTCGGACTGATGATGGTGGCCGTGGCCGAAACCGGCCGCGTACCTATCGACAACCCGGTAACGCACCTGGAACTGACCATGATCCACGAGGCCATGATCCTCGAATACAGCGGCCGGCATCTGGCCCTGATCGAGTGGGCAGGGCAGTTGAAGCTGATGATCTACGCCGTGCTGATCGCCAACATCTTCCTGCCCTGGGGCATCGCCACTGGTTTTGCGCCGGCCGCACTGCTGATCGGAGTGCTGGCCATCACGCTCAAACTGCTCGTGCTCGGCGTGGCGCTGGTGATGGTGGAAACGCTGCTGGCGAAGATGCGCCTGTTCAAGGCGCCGGAGTATCTGCACCTCGCCTTCCTGCTGTGCCTGCTCGGCATGCTCAGCCACGTGATTCTTGAGGTGGGTTGACGTGTCAGTACAAAAAAGCATTGCTACTCTTCGCGCTGGGCTGTTAAACATTCAATGATGACAATTGATAACCTCAGTCTCTACGAACAAGCCATCCTGTTGCTGGCGGCGATGGTGCTGTTCACCTCGTTCGCGCTGCTGGCGCAGACGCGCATTCTCAATCTGATCCGGGTATTTGCCTGGCAGGGAACCTTGCTGGCCGTGACCACGGGGATGGTGGCGGTGGTGTCCGGCCAGCATCATCTCTACATCTCCGCATTGCTGACGTTCGCGCTCAAGGCGCTGCTGATCCCCTGGATGCTGCACCGTCTGGTGCTACGCCTCGACATCCAGAGCGATGTGGAATCGGTGGTGCAGCCAGCAGTGGTGCTGCTCGGCGGCGCCGCGCTGGTGGTGTTCTGCTACTGGGTGGCCTTGCCGATCGTGCAGCTGTCAACGCTGATCACGCGCAACACCATCGCGGTGAGCATGGCCGTGGTGCTGCTCGGCATGCTCATGATCATCTCGCGGCGCAAGGCCGTGTCGCAGGTGGTGGGCTTCATGTCGATGGAGAACGGCCTGTTCTTCGCGGCCATGGTTTCGACCTACGGCATGCCGATGGCGGTTGAGCTGGGTATTGCCTTCGACGTGCTGGTCGCGGCGATTCTGTTCGGCGTGTTCTTCTTCCAGATCCGCGCCTCGATCGAGTCGCTTGATATCGACCGTCTCAACCGCTTGCACGAGGTCGAGGAATGATCGCGTTGCAGTTCATGCTCGGCTTGCCGTTCGCCGGCGCGCTGCTGCTCGCGCTGCTCGGTCACAGCCGCAAGGCCGGCTGGATCAACATTGCGGTCTGCGCGGGGACCTTTGCGGCGGCGTTGTCGCTGGCGCTGGGCGTGCTTGACAACGGCCCGCTGTTGTCGCCGGGCAAGCTGTTCTATATCGATGCTTTCAATGTCTACCTGGTCGTGCTCACCGCTTTTGTCGGTATGACCACAGCGATCTTCTCGCGGCCGTACATGCAGTACGAGTTGTCGCGCGGCCGTCTCACGAGCCGGCGCATGCAGCTTTATCATGCGATGTACCAGGGCTTCCTGTTCGCCATGCTGCTGTCGCTGTCGAGTAATAATCTCGGCATCCTGTGGGTGGCGATGGAAGGTGCGACGCTGGCCACGGTGCTGCTGGTCAGTCTGTACCGCACGCCGGAGTCCGTCGAAGCGGCGTGGAAATATTTCATTCTCTGCGGCGTCGGCATCGCACAGGCGCTGTTCGGCACGGTGCTGCTGTTCTTCGCCGCCGAGCGTGTGGTCGAGAACCGCGACGAGGCGCTGCTGTGGAGTGTGCTGCACGGCGGCGCCGCGCAGATGGAACCGACCGTATTGGCCTTGGCCTTCGTGTTCCTGCTGGTCGGTTACGGCACCAAGGTCGGTCTGGTGCCGCTGCACAATTGGCTGCCCGATGCGCATTCCGAAGGCCCCACGCCGATGTCGGCGGTGCTTTCAGGTCTGCTGCTCAACGTCGCGCTGTACGCGCTGGTACGTATGAAGATGCTGGTGGACGGTGCCGTGCCCGGTCAGCTCGCCGGTCATCTGATGATGGGCTTCGGTCTGCTGTCGTTCCTGGTCGCGGGCTTGTTCCTGCATCGGCAGAGCGACATCAAGCGCATGTTCAGCTACTCCTCCATCGAGCACATGGGGCTGATGACATTTGCATTCGGTGTCGGCGGACCGCTGGCGACATTCGGCGCGCTACTGCACATGACGGTACACTCGCTCACCAAATCGGCGATCTTCGTCACCGTCGGTCACGCGGCGCATATCGCTGGCACGCAGTCCATCGAAAAAATCCGCGGCTTGATTAAAACGCAGCCAGCCGTGGGCTGGGGCCTGTTGGTCGGTACCCTCGCCATCGCCGGGTTTCCGCCCTTCGGTGTGTTCACCAGCGAATTCCTGCTGCTCACCGCCACCATGAAAAGCTGGCCGTGGCTGACACTGCCGCTGCTGACCGGATTGGTCATCGCCTTCTCGGGCCTGTTCCGCCATCTGCAACCCATGGTGTATGGCGAGGTGCCGACGGGGCAGGTGGCGGTGCAGGCCAATATGCTACCGGTCGCATTGCATCTGTTGATCGTGCTGTGGCTGGGTCTGGCGATCCCGGGATTCCTGGCGCACTGGTTCGATCAGGCGACGGCGCTGATTTCGGGGAGCTCGCTGTTGTGAGTGTGCTGAGCTGTTCTTTGCACGCAGGAGCCGCTTAAAACATGACTGAGCGCTTCGACTGGCTGCCGGATTTCATCGCGCAGCTCAAGAAAGAGAATGTCCTGGTTCAGGAGGATGTCGCGCAGACGCTGGTGCCGGCGCGGCTGTTCGTTGTCGATGTCGAGGACTGGGGCGCACTGGCGCACCAAGCCGCGCTCGCCGGGCTGCGCTGGTGTGCGGTATGGGGTGAGGACCGCGGTGAGCAATTGCAGATCAGCGCCTGCTTCGAACGGCGCGGCGATTATCTCATCGCGCGTACTGAGGTAAACATCAGGACGCCGGTTCTGCCTTCGCAGACACCTTACTATGCCGCCGCCGACCGACCGGGGCGACACCTGCAGGACATGTTCGGTGTGGTGTTCGGCGATCATCCCGACACGCGGCGCTGGACGCGACACAATGCCTGGAGTGACGGCGAGTTTCCGTTGCGCAAAGGTTTCGATCCGGCAGGTGAGCCGCCCGCCGAGACGCCGCCGCATTCCGATTATCGCTTCATGCTGGCGCAGGGCGCGGGCGTCTATGAAATCCCGGTCGGTCCGATCCACGCCGGCATCATCGAACCCGGTCACTTCCGTTTTCAAGCGGTCGGCGAGACCGTGCTGAATCTGGAAGAGCGCCTCGGCTACGTGCACAAAGGCATCGAGAAGATCGCCGAAGGCCGCGACCCCGCCGGCTTGGCGCGGCTCGCCGGTCGTGTCTCGGGCGATACGACGGTGGCGCACGCCTGGGCGGCCTGCATGGCCATGGAACGCGCCGCCGGCATCGCGGTGCCGGCGCGTGTGTTGGCGCTGCGCGCGGTGCTGGCCGAACGCGAACGCATCATCAATCATGTCTGGGACGTTGCCATGATCTGCAACGACGTGTCCTATGCCTTCGGGTTCTACCAGTTCAGCCGGCTGCGTGAAGACTGGCTGCGTCTCAACCGCACGCTGTTCGGACATCGGCTGATGATGGACCGGATCATTCCGGGCGGTGTGAATATTGATATCGATGCGCAGCAGATAGGCGCACTCCGCGCGCAGGGCGATGCGCTGAGCCGGGAGCTTGATGAACTGCTGCCGATTCTCGCCGACAACGCCTCGCTGCAGGATCGCCTCGTCAGCACCGGCGTACTGAGTGTCGAGCTCGCCGCGCGCTTCGGTTGTGTGGGTTATGTCGGGCGCGCCTCCGGCCAGGATTTCGATGTGCGTCGCGACGCCGCTTATGCGCCCTATGATGGTCTCGATATCACCGTGCCGGTGTTGACCGCCGGCGATGTCGCCGCACGTATGCAGGTGCGCGTCGAAGAGATCCGGGTGTCATTGCGTCTGCAGGCGCAGTTGCTGGGCAGCCTGCCGGCGGGCGAATTGTGCGCCGCCTGGCGCACGCCGGCACCGGACAGCGAAGGGGTGGGCATCATCGACGGTTGGCGCGGCGAGATCATCAGTTATGTGCGCTTCGACAGTGAGGGGCGCATCGCGCGTTACTTTCCGCGCGACCCGAGCTGGCTGATCTGGCCGGCGCTGGAGAAACTGATCCGCGGCAATATCGTGCCGGATTTTCCGGTGTGCAATAAATCGGTGAACGGCTCGTACTCGGGGCAGGACTTGTAAGTGAGACCGCACCCATGCTGAAACAACTGCACAAAATCTGGAAGACCGGTGTCATCACCGAGCCGCTGGCGCATAACGAGCAGCGCGTGTTGGAAGAGATCGGCGCGCAACTCAAGGATGCCGTAGGCCGGCGTTTCCGCGGCAGCCTCGCGATCCGCGCCGTCGATGCCGGTTCCTGCAACGGTTGCGAGTTGGAGATCCACGCGCTCAACAACGCCTATTACAACCTGGAGCGCTTCGGCATTCACTTCGTCGCCTCACCGCGTCACGCCGATATGCTGCTGGTCACCGGTCCGGTATCGCGGCACATGCAGGCCGCATTGCAGCGTGCTTGGCAGGCCACGCCCGATCCCAAGCTGGTGATCGCGGTCGGCGAATGCGGCGCCAACGGCGGTGAGTTCGGCATTTCCTACGCCTCGTGCGGCGCGGTCAGCAATGTCATCCCGGTGGACGGCGTGATCCGCGGCTGCCCGCCGGCGCCGCTGGATTTGCTGCGCGGGATACTCGAAGCTATCAACGCACCTTGATGGCTGTGCCGCGCCGGTCTCGGCGCAATCCTCCGCGATGGTCCGGCGTGGGTGTATTTGTTATCCTAGCCATGTCTCGCCATTTATCTTTCCTGGACATGAAACCATGACAACAATCAAACCTCTGGTCGGTGTAGTAATGGGCAGCAGCAGCGACTGGGACGTGATGTCGCAGGCCGTGAAGGTGCTGAAGGATTTTGGCGTACCGTGCGAAGCCAAGGTCATGTCCGCGCACCGCACGCCCGATCTGGTCGTCGAGTATGTGCGCGCCGCGTCCGCCAATGGCATGAAGTGCTTCATCGCCGGTGCCGGCGGCGCTGCGCATCTCGCCGGCGTGATCGCCAGCCATACCACACTGCCGGTGCTCGGCGTGCCGATGCCGTCGCAACATCTCAACGGCATGGACTCGCTGCTCTCGACTGTGCAGATGCCGAAAGGCATTCCGGTCGCGACCTTCGCCATTGGTGATGCCGGTGCGGGCAACGCCGCGTTGTTTGCGGTGGCGATGCTCGCGCTGGAAGATGCGGCGCTGGCGAAGAAGCTTACCGAGTTTCGTGTTAAGCAGGCTGATGCGGTTAAGGCGGCCAGGCTGCCGGATATGCCCTGACGCACGTGAAAGCCAATGTAGCCTTGGTTGAGCGCAGCGAAACCCGGGTTTCACTTCCGTTCAACACTGGAAATTAGGGGCAGATTTATTTTCTGGAAGACGTGAGGT
>JBGPWJ010000142.1:0-6928 GCA_041492115.1 Gammaproteobacteria bacterium | reverse complement strand
GCCGCCGCGCGCGAACGTCACCCGCCCACCCGGACCCCACACCCGAGATGACCTTCCGCCCGCAGCCCTTAGCCCGCGACACCAGCGCCCTGGAGCAGGAGTTGCGGCTGCGCGAGTTCGAGATCGAACTGCTCAAAGAAACCGCCGACGCCGTCAGCAGTCAGTTGCAGTTGGATAACGTGCTGCAACTGATCGCCGAGCGCGCCCGCACTCTGATACAGGCGGAAACGCTGCTGATCCCGATCCTCAACGAAGACTGTTCCGAATACACCTATAAAGCCGGCTGCGGCAAGAATGCCGATGAGATCGTCGGCACGACCTTGCCGCGCGATTACGGCATCTGCGGCTGGGTGTGGGAAAACCGCCGGCCCTGGTGGCGCGGCATGCACAATGAGCTGGATAAAGAGGAACAGGCCCGCTGGGAACATGAGGCCGGTGCCGTGATACTGGTGCCGCTGATCGGCAAGAATCACTTCCTCGGCGGCATCGCCGGGCTGCGCAAGCTGGACGGCGGCGAGTTCACGCGGCGCGACCTCGACCTGCTGACGATGTTCGCGACACAGGTGGGCATTGCCGTCGAGAATGCACTCACCTATGAGGCGCTCGCCACCGCCAAAGCCGCCGCGGAAAATTATCAGACGCAGCTCGAACAGCTCAACAGCGAACTGGCCCGCACCAACACCGAACTCGAACACCTCGCCCTGTACGATAACCTGACTGGACTGCCCAACCGCTCACTGATCCAGGACCGCATTCAACAGGCACTCTACGCGGCAACGCGCGACGGCCATCAGCTCGGCATCTTCGTGCTCGATCTCGATCAGTTCAAAGATGTCAACGACACGTTGGGGCATGAGATCGGCGATCAATTGCTGAAGGCCGTGGGCGAACGCTACAACGCGGTACTGCGTAAAACCGATACCGTCGGCCGCCTCGGCGGCGATGAATTCGCCGTGATCATTCCCAACACCGACACCGATGCGGCGGTGCGCCTCGCCGAGCAACTGCTCGCCGCACTAGAGCAACCGTTCCGACTCGGCAGCAATACGCTGTCCATCGATGCCAGCATTGGCATCGCTCTGTATCCGGAACATGGCCTGGATGTCGCCGCGCTGCTCAAGCATGCCGATGTCGCGATGTACATGGCCAAACGCAACAAGAGCGGCTACGCGCTGTACGACACCGCGGAAGATCCGCACAGCCCGACACGCCTGGCCATGCTCGGCGATTTGCGTCAGGCGCTGGGCCGTAATGAAATACTGCTGCATTACCAGCCCAAGATCGATCTGCGCACCGGGCGGATCATCGGCGCGGAAGCCTTGGCGCGTTGGGAACATCGCGAACACGGCATGATCATGCCCGACGACTTCATCCCGCTGATGGAACAGACCGGACTGATCCGCGGCTTCACCCAGACGGCGCTGGATATGGCGATGCAGCAGTGCGCCGCCTGGCGGCAGGACGGGCACGAGATCACCATGGCCATCAACCTGTCGACGCACAATATGCGCGACCCGCTGCTGGCCAGCCATATCGCCGCTCTGCTCAGGAAGTGGTCGCTGACGCGCGACAGCATCATTCTGGAAATCACCGAAAGCGCTGTGATGAGCGATTCGACCATCGCTCAGGAAACCATCGAAGCACTGGATCGCTCCGGCGTGCGTTTTTCAATCGATGATTACGGTACCGGTTATTCCTCGCTGAGCCGCCTCAAACGGCTGCCGGTGCGGGAACTGAAGATCGACCGTTCCTTCGTCAAAGACATGCTGCACAATCCGGACGATGCCGTGATCGTCCACTCCACCATCGACCTGGCCCACAACCTGGGCCTGAGCGTGACCGCCGAAGGCGTCGAGGATGCGGCCACCGCCCAGCGCCTCCAGGAACTGGGCTGCGACTACGCGCAGGGTTACCACTTCAGCCGGCCGCTACCCGCCGCCGAACTGACTGCACTGCTGAAAGCGGCGCAGTGATGCATGGCCATCGCGGCGCACGAGCGGATGCAGAACATCTGTCATCTCACTTGACTATCAGCACGCCGCGCAGATCGTGGGTATCGGCGGCAGTGATGCGCACTGTGCAGAACTCACCCGGCGTCAGCGCAGCACCATCCTCGATGTAGACAATGCCGTCGATCTCCGGCGCGTCGGCGCTGGAACGTGCCAGCGCGCCATCGGCCTGCACGCCGTCCACCAGCACCTGCTGAATCGTGCCGATCTTGCGTTGCAGGCGCGCCGTGGAAATGTCGGCCTGCACGGCCATGAAGCGGGCGCGGCGTTCTTCCTTGATCTCTTCAGGCACGGCATCGGGTAACGCGTTGGCCGCCGCGCCTTCCACCGGCGAATAACTGAAACAGCCGACGCGATCCAGTTGCGCTTCCTGTAGGAACTCCAGCAACTGCTCGAACTCGGCCTCGGTCTCGCCGGGGAAGCCCACCACGAAAGTGCTGCGCAGCGTCAGTTCCGGACAGATGCTGCGCCAGGCTTTGATGCGCGCCAGATTGTTCTCGACGGCGGCGGGTCGCTTCATGAGTTTCAGGATGCGCGGACTGGCGTGTTGCAAGGGCACGTCCAGATACGGCAGCAGCTTGCCCTCGGCCATCAGCGGGATGACCTCATCGACATGCGGATAGGGATAGACATAATGCAGCCGCACCCAGATGCCGAGTTCGCCGAGTGCGCGCGCCAGTTCCGTGAGACGCGTCTTCACCGGCTGACCGCGCCAGAAGCCGGCGCGGTATTTCACATCCACACCATAGGCACTGGTGTCCTGCGCAATCACCAGCAATTCCTTCACGCCGGCCTGCGCCAGCGTCTCCGCTTCCTGCAAGACATCGCCGACCGGTCGGCTGACCAGATTGCCGCGCATCGACGGGATGATGCAGAAGGTGCAGCGGTGATTGCAGCCCTCGGAGATTTTCAGGTAGGCGTAATGACGCGGCGTCAGCCGTATGCCCTGCGCCGGCACCAGGCTGGTGAACGGATCGTGCGGCTGCGGCAGATGCGTGTGCACCGCGTTCATCACGGCTTCAGTGGCGTGCGGGCCGGTCACCGCCAGCACATTGGGATAGGTCTGACTGACGATATCGCCCTTGGCGCCCAGACAACCGGTGACGATCACGCGGCCGTTCTCAGCCAGCGCCTCGCCGATCGCATCCAGGGATTCCTCCACGGCGCTATCGATGAAGCCGCAGGTATTGACCACCACCAGATCGGCGCCGTCGTAACTCGGCGCGATCACATAACCCTCGGCGCGCAACTGGGTGAGGATGCGCTCGGAATCGACCAGTGCTTTGGGGCAGCCGAGACTGACGAAGCCGACACGCGGCGCGGACTGAGTCGGTTGGGGGGGGGTTACGGCGCTACGACGGGTGGTTTTCACAACAATCTCGCGCTGCTGTGCAGCACGCCTACTAATGATAGAGACAAATGGCGCGCCCGACAGGATTCGAACCTGTGACCCTCGGCGTCGGAGGCCGATACTCTATCCAGCTGAGCTACGGGCGCAATGTACTTCTGAATAGAAGACCAATCCCGACCAGCATTCGACCTGGGCCGGGGTGACATAGGATACCCGCCGGGGCCGTGGGCGTCCACGACCGTTACGGCGTTTGGCGGTTCCCGCTGCGCGGCTTTGCCGGTATACTCTGGCGCCATCCGGCGTCGGCACCCTTCTCGACCGCGTGGTCACAATCAATATTCAGCTTAGGAGTTTACGGTGAGTCACCAAGATAAAGTGTTTTTTTCCACCTTCGTTGGCGTGCTGGCTTTTCTGGTGGTGCTGGCGGTGATTTTCTTCGCCATCGCGAAAACCGTCACTACACAAGACGAGGGCAAGGCAGCAGTTGACCAGAAGGCTGTGGCCGAGCGTATCAAGCCGGTCGGTGAGGTCACTGTCGGCGAAGCCGCACCTGCTGCCGCCGGCGCCACGGCGCGTTCCGGCGAGACCGTCGTCAAACAAGTCTGCGGCATGTGCCACGCCGCCGGCGTCGCCGGCGCACCCAAGATCGGCGACAAGGCCGCCTGGGCACCGCGCATCGCGCAGGGAGTGGATGTGCTGGTGCAGCATGCCATGAGCGGTATCCGCGCCATGCCACCCAAAGGCACCTGCGCGGCGTGCTCGGATGCCGAGATCAAGGGCGCGGTCGAGTATCTGGTTTCACAAGCCAAGTAAGTGCATCGGTATTAAAAAAGGCGCGCCTGATGGCGCGCCTTTTTTTATTTGCGGAAGCGAAATTTCCCAGGGAAACTCTGATTAACTTCTCTCTTAAAGAGAAAGTCCCCTCTCCCTACGGGAGAGGGCCAGGGTGAGGGAATAAATTCAGCGCAGTGCTTCCCTCGCTCTCCAACCATTACATCGTTCCAATCCGAAACTCCGCCACCACCGGCGTGTGATCCGAAGGCCGTTCCAATTTGCGCGGCGCAACATCGATGCGGCAAGCCACGCATCTCTCACACAACGCCGGACTCGCCAGGATGTGATCGATACGCAGTCCCATATTGCGCCGGAACGCATTCATACGGTAATCCCACCAACTGAAACTCTTCTCCGCCTGCTCGAAGCGCCGGAAGGTATCGCAAAAGCCAGCGTCCAGCAGACCCTGAAACGCCGCGCGCTCCGGCCCGCTGCATAACACGCTGTCCTTCCAGAGCGCGGGATCGTGAACGTCGCGATCCTCCGGCGCGATGTTGAAATCGCCCAGTACCACCAACTGTTTGTACTGCTGAAGCTGTTGCTTGAGATACGCCGTCAGCTTCTCCAACCAATCGAGCTTGTAACGGTATTTATCCGAACCGACCGCCTCGCCGTTCGGCACATAGAGATTCACCACGCGCAGTGCGCCGAAGCTCGCGCCAAGCACGCGGCGTTGTGGATCATCGAGATCGGGCAGATCGGTGACGATATCGGTCGCAGCGACACGACTCAGTATCGCGACACCGTTATAGGTCTTCTGACCGGCATAACACACCTGATAACCAGCCGCTTCGATCGCTGCCTTGGGAAAATTCTCGTCGGTAAGTTTGGTTTCCTGCAAGGCGAGGATGTCAGGTGATTCCTGCGCCACCCAGTCCAATACATGCGGCAGGCGTACCTTCAGCGAATTGACATTCCAGGTGGCGATTTTCAGAGCAGGCATATCAGTATGTTGTTTAATGATCATTAAACACGTCTGCGGCGGCAGGATGTAGATGTAGCCTGTGTTGAGCGACAGCGAAACCCGGGTTTCACTCCGTTCAACCCAGGCTACCTCCTATCAAGAACGCTTAAGCAAGTGCCATTCAGTCCATAGCCTAGACCGGGAAGGATAACCATGGCCTGGAAATATTTCCACGGCCGGCCGTTCATGCTCCCCGGCACCCATGGTACTGTACCCAATGTTCCTACGCCGCCAACTCGCGCAACACCTCCGGGTGTCGCAGTGCGATAAGTAAGAGCGCCTTGGCGGAACCGCTGGGTTCGCGGCGGCCCTGCTCCCATTCCTGAAGGGTACGGACCGATACGCCAAGCAACTTTGCGAACTGTGCCTGGGATAAGCCGGTTCTTGCGCGCGCCATTGCGGCGGCTGGGACCTGGATTTGGTGTGTCCTTGCGGAGCGTCCCGCCTTCATCTCGCGCACGGCCTGCAGCAATTCCGCGCCGATGTCGCGCGCGGTATCGCGTTTCGCCAGTTGCTTTGCCGTCATCTTAGTCATGATCGATCTCGTCACGAATGGCGCGGAGTATATGCGTCGGGATGTTGTCCTGTGCGCTCTTGCCGTAGATCAACAACAGCCATATTCTGCCTTCGGCGAGTCTGTTGAAATAGATGACCCGTACACCGCCGCGCTTGCCGATGCCGCGGCGCGTCCAGCGCACCTTGCGGCAACCCCCACTGCCTGGGATAACGTCGCCGCTCTCTGGATTTGCCGCCAACCAGGCAACAAACTCACCGCGCTCCGCCTCGGTCCAATAGTCGGAGGCATAGCGGCTGAATAATTCCGTTTCGGCCACGGTGAACATTAAGGAGACAATACGTCAATGACGTAGATGTGTCAAGATCGGGCGAGTCAGTGTGGATTCTTCGAGAGCTGCAGGGATTAGTGATGGGTTAATCTACCCAGATTGGCTTCCCGGGTTTGTGGCATCCATGAATGGACGCTACCCTTCGGGCCAGCCTACAGCTGTCCAAAATCACCTTCGGTGATTTTGTCGCTGCGCTCAACCCAGGCTACATTATTCATCACACACTAACCAACCCACTATGCCGCAATAACGCATCAATACTCGGCTCCCGCCCGCGGAATTCAATAAACAGTTCCATCGGCTCGCGTGAGCCGCCCTGCTCCAGTATGGCGTTGAGAAACTGCAACCCAGTGGCCCGATCGAAGATGCCGTTCTCTTCAAACTTGGAGAAGGCATCTGAAGACAAAACCTCAGCCCACTTGTAACTGTAATACCCCGCCGCATATCCGCCTGCAAAGATATGCGAAAAGCTGTGCGGGAAACGATTGAAGGATGGCGGCTTGAGCACGGCCACCTGTTTCCGTACTTCGTCGAGAATTTCATACACACGCGCGCCGCGCGCCGGGTCGTAGTCCATGTGGATGCGGAAATCGAAGATGGAGAATTCCAGCTGCCGCACCATCTGCATCGCCGACTGGAAATTCTTCGCGGCGATCATCTTCTGATACAGATCGTCGGGCAACGCGGCGCCGGTCTGATAGTGGCCGGCGATCAGGTCGAGCGCTGCGCGCTCCCAGCACCAGTTCTCCATGAATTGGCTGGGCAGTTCCACGGCATCCCAGGCGACGCCGCTGATACCGGAGACGCTGGAGTAATCGACGCGGGTCAGCATGTGGTGCAGGCCGTGGCCGAATTCGTGGAACAGGGTCTGTACTTCATCGTGGGTGAGCAGCGCGGGATCGTTGCCGATCGGCGGCGTGAAGTT
>JBGPWJ010000234.1:0-4321 GCA_041492115.1 Gammaproteobacteria bacterium | reverse complement strand
GTGATTGCGGTTTGCCGCTGCTGCCGCGCGGCGTGCCCAAATCCTTGCGCTGCCAGGCGTCAAGCCGCGCCAGTGCGGCATCGAGACAGGCACCGGCCAAGGCCGAAAGGTCCGCACAGGTCTCGCGCAGGTCGGCCCAGCCGGCCAGGTCGCGCCAGGCGATGCGCAGCATCTCGCGGCGCCGCAGCTGGCGCAACGCGCTGCCGAGCGCCGCCTCGTCCGCCGCGGCCGCGCAGGCGCGCCGGGCCTTGTGCGCCAATTCCTCGGGCGCGTAGTCGCTGAGCAGATCGCCGCTGTCGAGCAGGTCGGCGAGCAATTCCGGCGCGCGCGCGCAGGTTTGCGCAACAAAATCGCTGCCGGCCCAGACCCGCAGCTGTACGGCGTGAAAATCGGCTTGGCGTGGCACGGCCACGCCCTGTTCGGCCGCCGTTTCGAGATAAGCCTGCCAAGTCCGCTCGACCTCGGCACGCACCGGCACGGGCAGATCCGCGAGCACCCGGATGCGCGCGGCGACCGGTGCGGGATGAAGGGTAGTCGCGCTTTTCATGGGCTCAGCTTATGGCCGTCCGGGCGGGCTGGCAACCGGCGCGGACCGCCCTACAGTCTGGCCGCGTCACGTCGATAACCCCACTGATGCGCCCGGCGGAGCCCGCAGCTCAGGTGAGTACCCTGCACAATCCCCTCCCTTGCGCTCTCGGCCGGCAGCCGCATTGCTTTTATTGAGAACCCGCGCATACGCGCATTGGCCGGGAGGAAGTGATGGAGTTCAAAGAATTTTTGCAGGTCATGGTCGAGCGCGACGCCTCCGACCTCTATCTCAGCACCGGCGCACTCCCCAGCTGCAAGATCCACGGCCAGTTGGTGCCCATGGACGTCACTAAACTCCCCCCCGGTCGAGTCAAGGAGATCGCCTATGCGGTGATGGATGACGAGCAACGCGCCCAGTTTGAACGCAAGCCGGAAATGAACCTGGCCATCTCCGAACCCGGCGTCGGGCGTTTTCGCGTCAATATATTCAAACAGCGCAGCCAGGTGTCGATGGTGGTGCGCAATATCAAGACCACCATTCCGAGCATGGAATCGCTGGGGCTGCCGCGCAGCCTCGTTGACTTGATCATGTCCAAGCGCGGCCTGATCCTGTTTGTCGGCGCCACCGGTTCCGGCAAGTCCACTTCGCTGGCCTCATTGATCGATGTGCGCAACAGCGACAGCGCCGGGCACATCATCACCATCGAGGACCCGATCGAGTTCATCCACAGCCACAAGAAGTCGATCGTCAATCAGCGCGAAGTCGGCATGGACACCGACAGCTACGAAGACGCGTTGGCCAATACCCTGCGTCAGGCACCAGACGTGATTCTGATCGGCGAGATCCGCCACCGCGAGACCATGGAGCACGCCATCGCCTTCGCCGAAACCGGCCACTTGGCGATCTCCACGCTGCACGCCAACAACGCCAACCAGGCGCTGGACCGCATCATCAACTTCTTCCCCGAAGAGCGCCGCAATCAGTTGCTGCTGGATCTGTCACTGAACCTGCGCGCCTTTGTTTCACAGCGCCTGATCCCGACCGTGGACGGCAAGCGCTGCGCGGCCATCGAAATCCTGATCGGCACACCGCTGATTTGCGACATGGTACGGCGCGGCGACATCTCCGGCATCAAAGAGGTGATGGAGAAATCCGCCAACCTCGGCATGCAGACCTTCGACATGGCCTTGTTTAATCTGTACAAGGAAGGGAAGATCAACATGGACGAAGCACTGCTCAACGCCGACTCGGCCAATAACCTGCGCCTCAAGATCAGCCTCTCGGAGAACGCCTCGGCGCGCGACACCGGGCTGAACCTGGCACTGACCGACAGCGAAGCAGAGGACACGCGGCGTGCGCCACCGGCCAAGCCGGTTGCGGCGGCAGAGAGCGCACAGAAACCGGTGGCTTGTGCGGGGTTGAGTTTGCAGGAATAGGGTCGGCCGCAATTATTTGCGTTCATCCGCATTCAGCGGCCGGCTTACCGCCAACAATACCACCAAGGCGCAGGGTCAGAAACCCTGGCGGGTCAGCTCTTCGACAGCAGCTGCGCGCAACGCTGCGCCACCGCGGTGATGATTGTGCCCTGATCGATGCCGGCATACTTGCGGGCAAAGGCCCGGGCCTTTTCGCCATAGCCGGGGTCGTCAAACAGCCGTCGCAGTTCCGCGCAAAAATCCGGCTGCTGCGCGTCGCTATCGATCGCCAACCCCACGCCCAGCCGTACCACATTGCGTGCTGTCAGGCTCTGTTCCAGGTGCATGGGCAGCAGCAGCGTCGGCAGGCCCGCGAGCAGCGCATCAAGCACGGTGCCGAATCCGGCATGACAGACCACCGCCGCGGCCTCGCGGCACGCATAGCGCATGTCCACCGGTTCAGAGCTGATGTGCAGGGTGGCCGACTCCAAAGCAACGCGGCGCTGCTCAGGCAGGCCGGGGGCGTGCACGAGCACGGCGTAAGGCGCGTCACGCAGTTGCTGCAACAACAGCGGGAAATGTTTGTGACGCGGCTTCACATAAGCGAACAGCTTCGGTCCCGGCACCGCCGGCCAGGGTGGCGTGGCGCCACCCCGAAGACTGAGTACCGCGCCGTAGTAATGCGTAGCGCCACGGTTGCTGTAGTGATCGAGTTCCTCCGGCGTCATCAGGAAATTCTCGTCCACATCGAACAGCTGCGCGACATTGTCCAGCCCGGTGGCGCCGAATTGTTTGAGCACATCATTCATGGTCTGCAAGGCCGCGCGTTCGCTGTTTTCGATGCGCGCGGTGGGCACCTGCAGCCAAGGCCGCATGTTGGGCAGCGGCGTGGTGCGCGGTGGTGACAGAAAGCCGTTACCATAGACGACACGACGGAACGGCAGGCCCCGCGAAGCGAGCAATGCCGTCGGCGCGTGATCGGCGATCAGTAGCCGCGGACGGACCAGCGCGAACAACGACCGCCAGGCCTTGGCGATGCCGAGCAGGCCGGTGCTGTCGAGATAACCGAAGCGGTGCAGCATGTCGGTGTAACAGACCATCGGCTCGGCGAGTCCCCCGACCTCGTACAGCCAAACCGGCGCCTGCACGATTTCAAAATCGCGCGCACCGGCCAACCCCTGGATGCGCGAGAGGTCCTTGACGGCCAGCACCACTCGATGACCCTGAGCACGCAACTGCTGCGCCACCGGCAGAAAACTGCTGACGTGACCATAGTCGGCACCGAGTTCCCAGGCGTACAGTACTGTGCTCATCTATCGAACCTATGTTGGTTGTGCTTTGTGAAATTGATGACGCCAGCGCCGCCGCGCTGGTCGCGCCGCACATTTTGCCTGATACTCTATCACTGTTATTCACGATTCTGTGGACACAACCCTGTCCGCCCCGCCAACCTGGTCCTGGTGCCGCGCCGATGTCCCTCCCTGTGTTGCTGCGTTCTCTGGCCCACCGCGAATTCAGATACTACTTCCTCGGCCAATTGGTATCGCTGCACGGCACCTGGATGCAGAACGTCGCGCAGGCGTGGCTGGTGTATCGCCTGACCCAATCGAGTCTCATGCTCGGACTGGTGTCGTTCTGCGCGCTGATTCCGGTACTGCTGTTCGGCTTGTTCGGCGGCGTGCTGGCGGACCGTTTGCCGCGCGGCAAATTATTCTTCGCCGCTCAGGCCATCGCCATGCTCCAGGCCCTGCTGCTCGCGGTGCTGACGCTGGCCGGGCATATCCAGGTGTGGCAGATCATGGCGCTGGCATTTTTCCTGGGAGTGGTGCAAGCCTTCGAGATGCCGGCGCGGCATGTGCTGGTTGCGGAACTGGTGCCGCACAGCGATCTTGGCAATGCCATCGCGCTGAATTCCGGCGTGTTCAACATGGCGCGCTTTATCGGCCCGGCGCTGGCCGGCGTGCTGGTGGGCTGGCTCGGCGAAGGCTGGGTGTTTTTTCTCAACGGCGTGAGTTTCATCGGCGTGCTCGGCGCCTTGTCCGCAGCGGGCATCACCGGACTGGGCGCGCCGCACCGGGAAGGTTCGGCGCGCGAACATCTGCTTGAGGGCCTGCGCTTCGCTTGGCGGCATCGGCCGATCCGGGTGGCCTTGCTGATGCTGGCGGCAGTGAGTCTGGTGGGCGTGCCATATATGGTGCTGATGCCGGTGTTTGCCAGCGAAATCTTTCAGGGTGGCGCCAGAACGCTCGGCCTGCTGCTGGGCGCGGCGGGCGCCGGCGCATTGCTCGGTGCCTTGCGGCTGGCGCAGCGCACCGATCCCCATGGTCTGGATCGTGTGATCGGTAGCGCCGGGCTGGGCGGCGGCGTGGCGCTGGTG
>JBGPWJ010000236.1:0-4254 GCA_041492115.1 Gammaproteobacteria bacterium | reverse complement strand
CTCCATGCGATGACAGCAACGTCGACGACGTGGCAAGAGACCACGCAGATGGTGGGCAAGTTGAACCGCACGCTGCGCGGCTGGGCGAACTACTTCCAAGTAGGGACCGTCAGCCGCGCCTATCGGGCGCTCGATGCCTACACGGCAACGCGGTTGCGTCGGTGGTTGCGCAACAAGCACAAGGTCAGGCGGCGCAGTGGCGGGTCCTATCCGCTCTCGTACCTCTACGGGTACTACGGTCTCGTATGCCTGAGTGCGCGAGGGCGCAATGTGGCGTGTGTGAAGGCATGAAGTCTTGTCCGAGAGCCGGATGCGGGAAATCTGCATGTCCGGTTCGATGAGCGGGATGTGGAAACGGGGTTATGGCTTGGTTACTTGGGCACCGCCAAACGAAAGGGGCGGCAACAGACAAACCAGTCCTACTGCTACCGCGCCACATCTCGACTCTACCGACAGCTGCCAGTCAGAAAACCGATCCGACCCCGCTGTGAATGACTGGGTTGCGCCTGATACCGGCCACTCGCAGGTACCCACAACCCATTCGCCGCTTCATGTCATGCTATCGCCCGGTAGCTTTAAGCTGGCCTGCATTTAGTACAAAGTATTGCAAGATACTCGATGTTGTGCTGCTCGATAGCAGCGATGTCATCATTCTTCCATCTAACGTCATCGACGGATTCGACATATCCGCAAGGCGCCCGCGCCAAAATCCGTGTGATGGTGAAACGCATCCTCAACAAATACGGCTACCCGCCGGACTTGCAGGATGAGGCGGTGAAGACGGTATTGATGCAGGCGGAGTTATTGTGCGCAACGTGGGAATAGGTCAAAGCGAGAGGATTCTGTGCTCGACATTGCGATAATTCATCCTAACATTCATCTAGTTAGATAATTTAATAACAGCAGGATACTCAGGGCAGATAGGCTATATTTCTGGTAAGAACTTTATTCTCCAGGAAAGGACTTTATTCTCCAGGAAAGGGGTTTATTCTCCCCGCATATAACTTTTTTCCATCCCTAGACAAGCTACTCTACGGTAACGGATTTAGCCAGATTTCTCGGCTGATCGACGTCGGTGCCCTTGAGTACAGCGACGTGATAGGCGAGCAGTTGCAGGGGCACGGTGAAGATCATGGGGGCAATGCAATCATCGACCGGGGCGATCGGGAAGACCTGCATTTCGGGCGTGGACTCGACACCGGCGTGTTCGTCGGCGAACACGATCAGCTGACCGCCGCGCGCGCGCACTTCCTGGAGGTTGGAGTTGAGTTTTTCCAGCAGTGCGTTGTTGGGCGCGACCGCAATCACCGGCATGTCGGCATCGACCAGGGCGAGCGGGCCGTGCTTGAGTTCGCCGGCCGGATAAGCTTCGGCATGGATGTAGGAAATTTCTTTGAGCTTGAGCGCGCCTTCCATCGCCACCGGAAACATCGCGCCGCGGCCCAGGAACAGTGCGTGATGTTTGTCGGCGAACTGCTCGGCCAGTTGCTTGATGGCATCATCCATGGCCAGCACGTGCTCAATCTTGCCGGGTAGGCTCAGCAATTGACGCACCATCTTCGCCTCGACCTCCTCCGACAAACCATTGCGCCGCCCCAACACCAGTACCAGCAACAAGAGCGCAACCAGTTGCGTGGTGAAGGCCTTGGTCGAGGCGACGCCGATCTCGGGGCCGGCTCGGGTCATCAGCACCAAGTCGGATGCGCGCACCAGCGAAGATTCCGGGACGTTGCAGATCGCCAGTGATTTGCCAAAACCCAGACGACGCGCTTCGTGCAGTGCGGCGAGCGTGTCGGCGGTTTCGCCGGATTGCGACAGCGTGACGATCAGCGAGTTCTTGCGCACTACCGGATTACGGTAACGGAACTCGCTGGCCACTTCGACACTGCATGGCACGCCGGCGATGGCTTCCAGCCAGTAACGCCCGACCATGCCGGCGTGGTAGCTGGTGCCGCAGGCGATGATAAGCACACCCTGCACATTGGCGAGCACCGTGGCGGCATCGGGACCAAACGCCGCCTCCAATACGTGGTTGTCGCTCAAGCGGCCTTCGGGCGTGTCGGCGACGGCGCGCGACTGCTCGAATATTTCCTTGAGCATGTAGTGGCGATATTCGCCACGCTCGACGGCGTCGGCGGTGAGTTCCGAAACCCGCACCGGCCGTTCCACCACCTGGCCCTGCGCGTTGTAGATCGTGACATGATCCTGGTGAAGGTCGGCAACGTCGCCGTCCTCTAGAAAGATGAAGCGCTGCGTCACGGGAATCAGCGCCGCGACATCTGAGGCGATGAAGTGCTCGCCGATGCCAACACCAATCACCAGTGGGCTACCGCGTCGCGCTGCAACCAAGCGCTTTGGTTCCGTGGTACTGATCACCCCCAGAGCATAGGCGCCATGCAGTTCCGTCACCGCGGTCTGCACGGCCGTCAGCAGATCCTTGCCCTGCTGCAGATGATGATAGATCTGGTGCACCACGACTTCGGTGTCCGTCTCAGAGGTGAATTCATATCCGGCCCTTCGCTGCTCGGCGCGCAGTGCCTCGTGATTCTCGATGATGCCGTTGTGCACTACGGCCACGGTGTTGCGGCAGATATGCGGGTGGGCGTTTTTTTCCGTGGGCTTGCCGTGCGTGGCCCAGCGGGTGTGGGCGATGCCGGTGCCGCCCTGCATTGGTGTGGCGGTGAGCAAGTTCTCCAGTTCACGCACCTTGCTGGTGGTGCGGATGCGCTGGAACTGCGCGGACGCATTCAGCACGGCCAAGCCCGCAGAATCGTAACCGCGGTATTCCAGGCGCTTCAGGCCTTCGACCAGGATCGGCGCCACATCACGCTGTGCCACTGCTCCGACTATTCCACACATGTTCGCATTACCTTTTCAAAAAACTGCCCAGAACTTCACTGTAAACTCCCTCTCCCTGGCCCTCTCCCGTAGGGAGAGGGGACTTCCTCTGTTATCAGTAAATACAAAGACAAATAAATCAGCGCTGCCATAATTCTAATTCCTGGTGTGCTTGGCAGTCAGGATCTTTTCTTTACGGGACGTTTCCATCCTGTGACCGTCTGCTGCTTTGCCCGGCTCAAGGTCAGTTCACCCGCCGGCGCATCGCGCGTCAGTGTAGTGCCGGCGCCAAGCGTGGCGCCTTTAGACACCGTCACCGGCGCTACCAACTGCGTGTCCGAGCCGATGAAGACGTCGTCTTCGATGACGGTGCGGTGCTTGTTCGCGCCGTCGTAGTTGCAGGTGATGGTGCCGGCGCCGATGTTGACGCGCCGACCGACGCTGCTGTCGCCGACGTAGCTGAGATGGTTGATCTTGGAGCCGTCGCCAACCTGGGATTTTTTGATCTCGACGAAGTTGCCGATGTGCACATCGTTGGCAAGTTCGGTTTCCGGGCGGATACGCGCGAACGGGCCGATGCGGCAACGCGCGCCGATGCGGGCCTGATCGAGGACGCAGTTCGCGAAAATCTCCGTATCGGCGCCGATCTCGACATCGCGCAGCACGCTGTTCGGTCCGACGCGGACGCGGTCGCCGAGGCTGACCTTGCCTTCGATGATGACGTTGACGTCGATTACCACGTCGCGTCCGGTATTGAGTGCGCCGCGCAGATCAAAGCGCACCGGGTCGCGCAGTGTCACACCGGCCTGCATCAGGCGCAGCGCCTCGCGGCGCTGATAACGGCGCTCGATGTCGGCGAGTTGGGCACGGTCGTTGACGCCGAGGATTTCATCGATTGATGCGGCCTGTACGGTGTGCACCGGCACATGCTCCTTGACCGCGAGCGCGATGATGTCGGTCAGGTAAAATTCGCCCTGGGCATTGCGGTTGTCGAGTTGCGCGACCCAGCGTTGTAGACATGCCGCATTTACAGCCAACATGCCGGTGTTGACTTCGGTGATGCGCCGCTCGTCATCGTTGGTGTCTTTCTGTTCGACGATGCGCGTGACGGCATTGCGCGCGTCGCGCACGATGCGTCCATAACCGTGTGGATCAGCCAGCGTCGCGGTCAGCAGACCCAGCGCGCCGTGCTGCGCCTGATCAATCAGCGGCGTGAGTGTGGCGGGCGTGATCAGCGGCACATCGCCATAGAGCACCAGTACGGTATGGTCAGCGGCGATTGCGGGCAGCGCCTGAGCGACGGCATGTCCGGTGCCAAGTTGTTCGGCTTGCAGAACCCAATTAACCTGAAGGTGGGCAAGGGCCGTGCGCACGCCCTCGCCGCCATGCCCATAGACGACATGAATGTCCTGCGCG
>JBGPWJ010000134.1:0-7148 GCA_041492115.1 Gammaproteobacteria bacterium | reverse complement strand
TCGATCCTGTCAGCGGCGCGCAGATCAATACCGTGTACGGCGTCTGGGACCGGCTCGACGCGCGCTTGCCCGACACGGCCAGAACACGGCGGCAATCGATCACAGCGCAGTCCGATCTGGAAGGCCAGCGCGTGCGCACTGCCAGTCAAGCAACGCAGGACGGTGTTTATGACATCTGGCGCACTGATCTCAATGCCGGCGAACGCGTCCTGACCGATCCGCTGCTCGACAACGGCCATCTGGTGGTCACCGTGACTCAGCCGCTCAATACGCCACGTGAGGTTTGGTTATTGGAACTCGACGCACTGAGCGGTGGCGCACCGAACCAGATCGTTTTCGACCTGAACGGCGATGGCATGCTGGATGCGCACGACACGCGCACTGCGGACGGTGAACCGATAACCGCACAGGACCGCATCGCCGAGCATTATTACGGTGCCGGCGCCGGGTCCAAGCCGGTGTTCGCCAACCTGAGCGCGACCCGGCATGTAGCCTTCATCAACCGCAACGAAACCACCGCGCGGCTAACGCCGGTCTGCACAGCCGATTGCGGTGACACGCCTATCGACGACAGCAACGACACCGCCATAAACTCAGCGGACGACGCTAAAGGGTTAGATAGTGACGCCCTGCTTGATGACGTGTTGACAGCAATCGTCCCGGTGTCACCCTGCGGAGTGAATGGCTGTGTAGCGGAAGCGCGCGGCAACGCGGGTCGCGTGGCGTGGAAGGAATTGCTGGCTGAGTGATGTTCCGTGACAACGGTGGAATTCACGCCTGCCGCAACTCACGCGGCAATGAGAACACCACTTTCTCGCGTCGGCCGGCATATTCCGTAACCGTTTCGCCACCCAGGGTCTGAAGGCGTTCGACAACCTGCGCGACCAGAATCTCCGGTGCGGAGGCGCCGGCCGTGACACCGACACACTGCTTGCCATCAAGCCATTCCTGCCGAATGGCAGCGGCATTGTCGATCAGAAAGGCCGGCACCGCACGGCGCTCGGCGATCTCGCGCAAACGATTGGAATTGGAACTGTTGGTCGAACCCACCACCAGGATCAGATCGCAGTGGCGCACCAGTTCCTTCACCGCATCCTGACGATTCTGCGTGGCGTAACAGATGTCGTCCTTCTTCGGACCAATGATGGCGGGAAAGCGCGCCTGCAAAGCGTCGATGATCCGCGCGGTATCATCCATGGACAGCGTGGTCTGCGTCACGAAGGCGATGTGGCCGGGATTCTTGACGGTGAGTTTCGCGACAGCGTCGGGCGTTTCGACCAGATAGATGCCCGCGCTTGCCGCTGTCGTCTGGTACTGACCCATCGTGCCTTCCACTTCGGGATGACCGGTGTGCCCGATCAGAACGACCTCTCGCCCATCCTGCGCATGACGCGCCACTTCCAGATGCACCTTGGTGACCAGCGGGCAGGTCGCGTCAAAGACGCGCAACCCGCGGGCCTGCGCCTGTTCACGTACCGCGCGCGCCACGCCATGGGCGCTGAAGATCACCGTGGCGGCGTCCGGCACCTCGGACAATTCCTCGACGAACAACGCACCGCGCGCGCGCAGACCGTCGACCACGAAACGGTTGTGCACGACCTCGTGGCGGACATAAATCGGCGCACCGAACAGCGCCAGGGCGCGCTCCACAATATCGATGGCGCGGTCGACGCCGGCACAGAAACCACGGGGGTTGGCGAGCAGGATTTTCATGGCGGCAGTTTAGCACTCTACACGTCTAAAGACCTATCGACCCGCGCCGCTAACATCGCTGCCAAACCCTCCAGGACCCGCCTTTCGTGTGATGCGGCGCACAAAAATCCGGTATGCGGTACCGCTCGTCGGTAAGAAGATACGGCTCATCAGCCAGTGGATTGACTCGATGCTCTATCCAAGTAAACTCATGGCCATGCAACGAACATTCGGATTCACGCTGATTGAACTCATGGTCACGCTTGCCGTGGCGGCGATACTATTGACCGTTGCCATCCCCAGTTTCCGTTCCACCGTCCAGAACAACCGCGCCACCGGCCAGGCAAATGATCTGCTCAGCAGTCTTAATGTCGCGCGCAGCGAAGCGGTAAAACGCGGAGCGACTGTGAGCGTCTGCATCAGCAGCGATCAAGCCAAATGCACCGGGGCCAGTTGGGCGCTGGGCTGGCTGATCTGGTCCGATATCAATGGCGACGGCATTGTTGATGCGGCAGAGATCATCAAGGTCCATGAAGCGCTGACCGGTGCCAGCACGCTGACCGCCGCCGACAACGGCGGCACCGCCATCAGCTCGATCAGTTATCTTTCCACCGGCATGACGACCCTGGCCACCGGCACCACGGTCATCTTTCAACTGCGCACCCCGGGTTGCACTGGCAAGGGCACCATGGCACAGAACCGCGACATCACCATCAACGCCGTAGGCCGGGCCAGCGTCACCCGGATCGACTGCCCATAGAACCGATGCCCATGACACAGCAACTCACAACGGCTCGCCACAACACCGGGTTTTCCCTGCTCGAAGTGCTGATCGCGTTGCTGGTCCTGTCGATCGGCCTGCTGGGTCTCGCCGGCATGCAAAGCTACGGCCTGCAGAGCAACCATCAGTCCTATCTGCGCAGCCAGGCCATGTTGATCGCTTATGACATGGCGGACCGCATGCGTGCCAACTCAATCGGCGTCACGGCTGGCGGTTACAACAATATTGACAGCACCGCGGCGCAAACCAATCAAAACTGCAGCACTGCCACCTGTACGCCGGCGCAACTGGCCACCTATGATGCCTATGACTGGGTCACCAACTACGTGAACAACGCCAAGCTGCTGCCTGGGGGCAGCGCCACCGTCGTCAAGAATCCTGCCGATCCCAACACCTTCATCATCGCTATCACATGGAACGAGCGCACCGGCAGCGCGATCAGCGGCCAATCCACAGCCGCCGCTTCCACCCCGAAAACGATCACCGTGGTGTTCCGGCCGCTATGAACAGACTCCCACAGACTCAACGCCGTCACGCCGGCCTCACACTGGTCGAGTTGATGGTCGCCCTGGTTCTCGGCGTGATCCTCATCGGTGGGGTGCTGCAATTGTATGTCGCCAACAAGGGCACTTACCTGGTTCAGGATGATCTGTCGCGCTTGCAGGAAAGCGCGCGCTTCGCCATGGACATGACCACGCGCGACATTCGTCAGGCCGGTTACTGGGGTTGCTATAATTTAACGCCCACTAATAATCTCAATGTCGGCGGTGTGAATTTCAATGTCGGGATCCAAGGCACCGAAGGCGGCGGTTTGAACGGTTCCGACAGCTTGATACTTTCCGGTGCCAGTGGGTCCGGCATCACGATACAATTACCCTACATGCCAACCCCGTCTGCGTCACTGCATACGAACAATAATGCTTTCAAACAGGGCGACACCGTACTGGTAAGTGATTGCAAAAATGGCAACGTTTTCCAGATTACCAATGCAACACCTGGCAATGGCACCATAGACCACAATACTGGTAATGCCGTATCGCCTGGAAATGCCATACAGGATCTCGACAAGAAATACCAAGGTGATGCCCAAATCTATACTGTACAGTCGATTACCTACACCGTCGCTACCGATGGGACCACCGGGCTACCCAACCTCTATCGTAAGGACGGTACCAATGCTGCCGTACCGTTGTTGGAGGGCGTGGAAGACATGCAAATCCTCTACGGCATCGACTCGGATGCCGACAAGATACCCAATCGTTATGTGAACGCCGGGGCGGTTGTCGACTGGACCACCGTGGTGGCTGTGCGTATTGCATTGCTGGTACGTACCGTCAACCAAGTCGCGGCCACCGCCACTGCACAGAACTACACGCTGCTCGACGCCGCCGCTTATAAGCCGAACGACCGCTACCTGCGCCGGCTGTTCGTCAGCACCATCACCCTGCGCAACCGCACCCAGTAAGTCATGCGCAGACTCCGTTACAGAGGAACACCGCCATGAACCGCCATCGCACAGCAGACCTGCATCGCCAACACGGCGCGGCGCTGATCGTTGCGCTGTTGATCCTGCTCGTTCTCACCGTGCTCGGCGTGACCTCGCTGCAAACCTCCAGCCTGGATGAAAAGATGGCGGGCAATGCCTGGGATCAGAACACCGCCTTCCAATCCGCCGAGGCGGCGTTGCGCGACGCCGAAGGACAGATTAACAATCTCACCAGCACGGTTGCCTTCCTGGGCAATGGCACGAGCGGCAATGGCTTGTACGCCACCGGTGGTGTGCCAAGCAATGTGTTCGCGAGCACCGCCTGGGCAGGCACCAATTCCTTGGTCTACGGCGCGAGCACGGGCAGTCTCGCCCTATCTGGCCTGGTCCAACCCCGTTATCTGATCGAATCGCGCGGCACTGTTTCGCAGAACACCATCGCCGATCCGATGAATGCCGGACTGACTTATGGCAAAACCACCGGCGTCGGCGTCGTGAACGCCTTCCGCGTGATCGCGCGCGGCGCGGGCCGCAATGCGGCGGGCAGCACCCAGGTCATACTCGAGGAATATTACGGCAAGACCTTGTGATGTCTGCCGGCATCGGCCGGCGCACAAGTGTCGCCTAACATGTGGAGGTTGGTCATGATACGCACTACACCGAAACTCAGTCTGTTTCTCACAACGCTGATGGCCGCGCTGCTCAGCGTGGTGCCGCCGTCCGCATTGGCCGCACCGGGCACGCTTTCGACCACGCCGCTGTTTCTGACCGCGGCTGTCAAGCCCAACATCATGCTCAGCATCGACGACTCGGGCAGCATGGACTTCGAAGTCCTGTTCCCGGCCAACGACGGCGCGCTGTGGTGGAACAACGGCGGCGCCCTCGGCACCGCCGGCAACTGCCCGAAGAGCTTTGCCGGCTGTGGTAAACAGGACGAGTCGTCGCCCGGCACAATCAATTTCAACAAAGCCGGCAACGCCGGCAGTCCCTGGTTGAAATACGCCTACCTGTTCCCGAACGGCACCGGCGGCAACACCACCGCGATGCGCCTGTACGGCGACAGTACCTCCGACCATTACGCCATTGCGCCACTTCCGGAATACGCCTTCACGCGCAGCGCAGGCTACAACAAGGCCTATTACGACCCCAGTGTGACCTATACGCCGTGGCCTTCCTACCCCTCATATCCCTTCGCAAACGCCACACCGACCGCGGCGCGCTACGATCCCTGGTATCCGACCAGCGGGACCATCAATAAATTGGATCTGACCACCAACTCCAACGTCAGCTCCTCTAACTGGACATTCCGCTTGCAGCCAGGTATGCGTAATGCCAGCGGCACCGTGGTCGCCAGCACCACCGATGCGACCTTCAGCTATTATCCCGCGACGTACTACACCCGGGTGGTGTCTGCCGCCACCACCTACACGCTGAGTGGCTCGACGTACCCGTGTAGCACCCTGAACCCGAGCCACTACAAAACCTTTGTCATAGGGCTTGCCGGCATCGTGCCCCCGGGCACCGGCGTGCTGTCCGGCGTGGCCGCCCTGGGTCCGGATGGCGCGTGCCTGATCAAGACTGAGATCAAGTCCGGAACCCTCAGCTATTCCGTACCCAGCGCACGCTCCGATTGCGCCGATACCACCACCTGCACCTATGCGCAGGAAATCCAGAACTTCGCCAACTGGTTCACCTATTACCGCAAGCGTCATGAAGCGATGCGCGGCGGCGTGGCCGGCGCCTTCCTGGGCTTTTCCGGTATCCGCACCGGCCTGTTCGGTTTCAACATCCGACCCGCCAGCCCCGGCGTCACCATGCTGGACTTCGATACGCAGAAAACCACTTTCTTTTCCACCCTGATGCAGTACGTCAACTCCGGCGGCACCCCCACCCGCGACGCCTTGGATTATGCCGGGACGCAATATCAACGCACCGGCGCCAGTGCGCCGATCCTGCCCAGTGCCAGTGGCGGCCAATGCCAGAAGAATTTCACGGTGGTGTTCACCGACGGTTTCGCCAACGTGCAGTCCATCGGGGGTATCGTCAACAACGACGGCACCGCGGGAAAATACACCAGCCCCAACCATGGGACCTACAGCGGCGTGGCGCCCTACACGGACAGTTATTCCGGCACGCTCGGCGATATCGCCATGAAGTACTTCGGTACCAATCTGCGCACGGATCTCCCCACCGGCAAGGTCCAGGTACCGACCGCCTGCGGCACACAGCTAGATAGCACAGTCAGCGCCAACGATTGCAACAGCAACCCGCACATGAACACCTACGCGGTAACGCTGGGCGCGATCGGCAACATCTATGGCTCCAGCGTATTCAGCGTGGATGACAGCAATCGAAAACCCAACATTTATGGGACCGCCGCCCTCAACTATTCCGACCATGTCTATCCGACGTGGCAGAACCCAAACACCGACCACGACCCGGTGCAGATCGACGATCTGTTCCATGCGGCCTTGAACGGCCATGGCGAGATGTATACCGCCAACACCCCGAAAGAGATCAACAACCAGATGAAGGAGGTGCTGAACTCCATCTATGACAAGACCAGTTCGGCGTCGGCCGTGGCCTTCAGCACCACGCAGCTCCAGGCCGGCAGTATCATGTATCAGGCCAGCTTCAATCCGCCCGACTGGAGCGGCCAACTGTCTGCCTACAGCATCACCCAGGATACCGGCGCTCTCAGCCTGAAGCCGACCTGGGTCTCGTACGTACCCACCACGCCGGCAAGCCGCATCATCCTCAGCTACAATCCGACCAGCAAGGCCGGCATCCCCTTCGAATGGGACGCCACTAAACTGTCCGCGACGCAGCAGGCGGATCTTGGTGCAACACCGCTGCCGACCTGCGGATCATTGGCTTGCACCGCACAGGACCGCCTGAATTATCTGCGCGGCGACCGCGCCTTTGATGGGACCGCCTTCCGCGCGCGCAATAAAAGCACCGACATCAACGACTACAACCTACTGGGCGACATCGTCCACTCGACCCCTGTCTTCGTCGGCGCCCCTGAGTTGAGCTGGCCCACCGTCTCACCGTTCCCGACCAGCCCATCGTATTCGAGCTTCAAGACCGGCGCCGCCGCGACCCGTACACCGGTGGTGTACGTCGGTGCCAATGACGGCATGTTGCACGGTTTTCGCACCGATCTGGCCAAGGGCACTGCCAATGAAG
>JBGPWJ010000291.1:0-2765 GCA_041492115.1 Gammaproteobacteria bacterium | reverse complement strand
GACACCGAGAACACGCGTTCCCTCGCGGAGTTCGGCGTGGTATTCCTGCTGTTCACCATCGGCCTGGAATTCTCCCTGCCGCAGATGATCGCCATGAAAGACGTGGTGCTCGGGCTGGGTGGCGCGCAGGTCTTCATCACCACCGTGCTGGGCGCGGTGATCGCCTGGCTGTTCGGCATGACCGCGAGCGGCGCCTTCGTGGTCGGCGGCGTGGTGGCGCTGTCCTCGACGGCGATCGTCACGCGCCAGCTGATCGAGCAGGTGGAACTGAATTCACGCCATGGCCGCTACGCGCTCGGTGTGCTGCTGTTCCAGGATCTTGCCGTCATCCCGTTCCTGATCGTCATCCCGACACTCGGCGGCAGCGGCGAACAGGCCGTCGTGCTGCCACTGGCCTTGGCCATGCTCAAAGGCGTCGCCGCGTTCTTCATCATGCTGGCCATCGGTCACTGGCTGCTGCGGCCGCTGTTCATCGGCATCGCCGCGGCGCGCTCCTCGGAATTGTTCATGCTGAGCGCGCTGCTGTTCACGCTCGGCGCCGCCTGGCTCACCCAAATGAGCGGCTTGTCGCTGGCGCTGGGCGCCTTCCTCGCCGGCATGATGCTGGGCGAAACCGAATTCCGTCATCAGGTGGAGGCCGACATCCGGCCGTTCCGCGACGTGCTGCTGGGTCTGTTCTTCATCACCATCGGCATGCTGCTTGACGTGCACACATTGCCGGCGGTCGGTCATTGGGTGGTGCTGCTGGCGCTCGCCATCATCTTGTTCAAGACCTTGCTGATCTACGCCCTGGGACGGTTGATGCGCGCCGAACCGGGCGTGGCGCTGCGCACCGGTCTGGTACTGGCGCAGGGCGGCGAGTTCGGCTTCGCGCTGCTGTCGCTGGCGACCGTGCACGGCCTGATGAATGCGCACGACAACCAGATCGTGCTCGGCGGCACGCTGCTCAGCATGGCCTTGTCGCCCCTGGTGATCCGCTACAACGGTGCCCTGGCCAAACGTCTGTTCGCGAAAAGCTACGGCGGCGGCCGTGACCGCCAGGCGCAGGATGTACAGGTAAGCGCCACCGGTCTGAACCAGCACATCATCATCTGCGGCTACGGCCGCATCGGCCAGAACATCGCGCGTTTTCTCGATGAGGAAGGTTTTGAATACCTGGCACTGGATCTCGATCCGCACACCGTGAGCGAGGCGCGCGCCGCCGGCGAACGGGTGCGCTACGGCGATTCCACGCACCGCGAGATCCTGCAAGCGTCCGGACTGGAGCGCGCCCGCGCCCTGGTCATCAGCTATGACGATGCGCCCGCCACCATCAAAATTCTGCAACACACCCGCACGCTGCGCCCCGACATGCCGGTGCTGGTGCGCACCCGCGACGACACGGATCTGGAACGCTTTCAGAAGATGGGCGCAACCGAAGTTGTTCCGGAGACATTGGAAGCGAGCCTGATGCTGGTATCGCATCTGCTGCTGTTACTGAACGTGCCGGTGGCACGCGTGATCCGCCGCGTGCGCGATGTGCGCGCCGATCGCTATCGCCTGCTGCGCGGTTTCTTCCACGGTGAAGAGAGTGAAGTACTGGAACCCTCGCAAGGTTTCCGCGAACGACTGCACGCCGTGACCCTGCCCGGCGGCGCCTACGCGGTCGGCCGCACGATTGCCGAGCTGGACCTGGCAGCCTCTGACGTACAAGTCACCGCCGTTCGCCGCGGCGGCATCCGCGGCCCGCAACCCGGTCCTGACACACACCTGCGTGCCGGCGATGTGCTGGTGCTGTACGGTTCACCCGAAGGCTTGGAGCATGTGGAGGTGATGTTGCTTAAAGGGTGAGGGAGTGGATGTAGCCTGGGTTGAACGAAGTGAAACCCAAGCTATGGTTGCTTAATTGCGCATGCGATGAAAGGCAAATTTCGACCCAGAGTGTGTAAAAACAAAAGTTTTTAATAGGCACTCGATGAGGCGACCTCACCAGATTCGCTCTGAGCAACGATCTCGTATGAGGCAATGGTTTTGCGACCCCTGTTTTCAAGATGATTCGGAGTCTTTACACAGCCTGGACCCAATTCGGTCATTGGCGGCGGATCACGAAGAGTCCGTATTCGCTGGTACCCATACCCTGCTGTAGCTCCAATACCCCTATGCCATTGCTCGGCCCCCCGTTACCCTCTGTGTAACGGTAGTTCCCTATCACTAACAGCCCCAATAATGACTGCGTCCAATAGACATCAGCCAAAGATTGGGGTTTACTGTCCCGAAGGGGAATCGACTCAGGACAGCGGGACATGAAAACCGACCTAATCGGTGCTGCCTGCGCCTTCGCTTGCTCCTCAATTGCATCACTGGCCAATGCCGCACTGATCGATCACGGTGGTCGATCTATGACGCCGACCACAACATCACATGGCGGGCGGATGCCAATTACGCCATTCCAATTTAGGCATACCGCACTCACAAAACTTTAATAACCAAGGGAGGATGGTAGCCATGAACCCAATGATCAAGAAACCCCTGCTCGCCTCAAGCATCGCACTGGCACTCAGCACCTCAGTCGCCCAGGCCGCGCTCGTCACCGGTGTGCTCGGCGCCAACACCTGGAGCACCGATAGCGCCAACTTCACCATGTTGTCATTTGAAGGTGCCGTTGTCAGCGGCACCAACGATGTGAATATGACCTGGGATGGGAATGCCTTCAACGCCAACTCGGACTATACCGGTCCGGGCAGCGCCTCAAATGTCACCGCGTCTTCCACAGCGCTCTTCTTCGG
>JBGPWJ010000014.1:0-19517 GCA_041492115.1 Gammaproteobacteria bacterium | reverse complement strand
AAGTTAACTTGCAGCGCGGCACAGGGATCCAGCGCGGCCCCCACCTTGCCGGAAAGCCGCGCTCGCGCCATGGCCGCTGGATTCTTCAGCGTGCCGTTGCGGCCAATGAATTCACGACGGTCGCCACTGACGGTCCGGTTCGTATCGTCCACATCGAAGAATGCGATCCGATCGGCGAACTCCGTGTTGTAGGGGTTGCGCGCGAATAACGCGCCGCTGTTGAGATCAATTTCCGTGATCACGTGCATGACGGATTTCGGCCGCAGATCGCCCAGCACCCATTCTGCGTAACCGGTGGCGGAGAGGCGGCGGCTGCGGCCGGACTCGTTGCGCACTTTCAACACCGCAAACTTGACAGCCGCATCCAAGTCAACATAAGCCCACAACTCCGAGTGGATGCCGCCCTCGCTGTGCTCGAAGACGCTGTAGCCGAAACCGTGCCGGCTGACGTAAGCATTCGCGCCGCGGCAGGGCAGGGGCGTGGGCGACCAGAAGTGACCACTCTCTTCATCACGCAGATAAAAGGCTTCGCCGCTCGCATCGCTCACCGGGTCGTTGTGCCAGGGCGTGAGGCGGAACTCGTGGGCGTTCTCGCTCCAGGTGTAGGCCAGCCCGTTCTCGGAGATGACGCTGCCGAAATGCGGATTTGCCAGCACATTCACCCACGGTGCCGGCGTCACCTGCTCGTGTGTCGTGGTAATGACGTACTCGCGTCCATCCGGCGTGAACCCGCCGATCCCGTTGAACAGAATCAGGTCGCCGCGCGGCTTTGCGGCCACCGCCGGGACCTCGGCAAGGGCGCTTCGGGTCGGTTTAAAGCGCGGCACGCGCACTTCCTTAAGGCCGCGATTGTTGATCTGTTCCGCCAACGCGCCACGGCTGTCGGTGATGATGGCACGCGCGACCGACTGCAGCAGAATACGGTCTTCGTTCGATATCTGGTCCGCGTGTCGCACGAAGATGCCACCCGGTCGATCCACCACGTGTGCTTCGACGCCCGCGGCAATCAGCCCCATGATTTGTTCCTGGAGCAGTTGCCGGTAGCCGGCGTGGTCTTCATTCCAGATCACCAGATCCACCGCCAGTCCCTTTAAGCGCCAGTACGCATGGGCCTGCACCAACTGGCGTACCAGATCGATATTGACCGCGGCGCCGATCTGCAAGAGCACAATCGGCAAATCACCGGAAATGGCGTAGCCCCAGAGGCCGGATTGCCCGCGGTGGTTCTTGATGAGAACGCCGGCGTCGGCGCGCAGCGAGGCATTAGCGTAGAGGACGGAGTTGGCAAGGCGTCCGTAAAGCTGCGCGTCGGCCTCGGTAGCATTGATCTGGTGCAGCACCACCTGACTATGGGTCCATGCCAATTCGAAAACACGATCGGCGAGACGCTGATCCTGGTATTTTTCGACCAGGCTTAAGGCGGCGTCGCGGCTTTCACCGATGCCGGAAACCATATCAATGGTTGCCGATTGCTCCGGATCGAGTGTTATCCGAGACCGGACGGCAACGATCGGATCCAGCACCGAACCCTCGCTGCCCGAGAGCGCTGCGAAATCGCGCAACGCTTGGGGAGCGGCGATGCTGTTGCCACGGCCGACGAACTGCAGGCGGTCCGTCTCATAGGAAACCGCTTCGATGTCCGCCCCGTGCACAGCCATCAGGTGCAACAGCCAGGGCGACTGCTCATCGCTGGAGCGTGGCCGGCGCGTGCAGAGAATCGCTTGCCGTGGGTGAATGATCTCGGTCTGAACAAAGAGATTGCTGAACGCCGGATGCAGCGCGTCCGCGGCAGGTGTGGCGAGCACCACCTCCGCGTAACTTGTGACGTCGATCGTTCGGCGTGTCCGGGAACGGTTGATGATGCGGACGCGGCGCAGTTCGATGTCATCTTCCGGCGAAACGGCGATCTCGGTATGGCAATCGAAATCACCCTCGCCGAGCAAATCCCGGCGCCGGAATTCCGCACGACCCTCCGAGAAAATCGCTTGGTACTGCGTCGGGTTTTGCAGCGTCGGCTGATAGGCGTTGGAACAGAACTCCCCGCTCGCCACATCGCGCAGGTAACAGAACGTGCCCCAGTTGTCGCAGGTACTGTCTTCGCGCCAGCGGGTGACGGCGAGGTCTTTCCAGCGGCTGTAACCGCCGCCCGCCGCCGTGACCATCACGTGGTAGCGGCCGTTCGACAACAATTGCACCTCCGGTATCGGCGTGTCGGGCCTGTCGAATACGCGCACCGGCAGCTCGGCAGCGTCGGAGGTGATACGAATGTCGGAGAGCTCGGCGGTGTGCGCATAGGATGCCGAGGCCTTGGGAATGCGCTCCTGAAGCAACAACAGAGTCGCCTGGAACAACGGGTCCGACTCGAAGCGCTTCTGCATCGGCCGGTCCAGCAGCAGATACGCCAGGGACAGCAGGCTCATGCCCTGATGATGGGCCATATAGGACCAGACCTGCGTGCCCGATTGCCCGCGTCGTTGCCGTGACGGGGTGTAATCCATGGCTTCATAAAAACCGAATTTTCCTTCCAACCCCTCCGCGGCGAGTCGCTGCAGATTCAGGCACGCCACCTCGGGTGCCACCATCAACGCGAGGGCCGATGCATACGGCGCAACGACCAGATCCTCGGCCAGCCCGCGTTTCAGCCCAAGGCCGGGCACACCAAAGGCGCGGTACTGGTAGTTGAGATGAACGTCGACCGTGTTGAAACCGGATTCCGACATGCCCCACGGTACGCCACGTTGGCTCCCATACGCGATCTGCCGCGCCACCGCCGCCTGATAGGTCTGGTCGAGCAGCGTGTTTTCATAAGTCGGCATAACCAGCAGCGGCATCAGGTACTCGAACATCGAGCCGCTCCACGACACCAGCACTGGCTCACCACCCGCCGTCGTGAGTTGGCGACCCAGGGCAAACCAGCTCTGCTGCGGCAGTTGTCCCTGCGCAATCGCCACGAACGTGCAGAAGCGCGCTTCCGACGCCAGCAGATCGTAGTAGCTGGTATCCTGACGGCGCGCATCCACGTTGTAGCCGATCGCCAGCAGATGACGCGCATTGTCGTACAGAAAATCATATTCCATATAGGCGAGATTGCTGGCTTGCAGTGCCAAGCGTTCGATCGCCGCCATCCGCGCCTGGGCGCGGCCGCTGGCTTGTGTGATGTGGCGTCGAAGCTCATCCAGCCACACGCGCTGCGCGGGTGTTGCCTGTGCGTCGAACTGATGCCCGATGATCGGCAACACCTCCACATCAAGTTTGGCCAGTTCGCGCAGCGTGGGGATCTCGCTGATGCCAGAAAAGTTATTGAGTCCGCTCGGCGTGGACGGTAGCAATAGCCACGGGACGAGAAACATCAGCTCATCGAGGGCGGCGCGGCATTGCCGGGCCAGCGTCCGTGCCCACCAGTACGCATCGGTCTCAGGGATAGTATCGAGGCTGTCGGCAAACTCCGCCGCGCGTGCGGCCAGCCGGTCAAGGGTGATCCGCGCCTCCGCGAGCGTGCTTGGGCGGGAAACGCATGCCGACTCCAGATCTTTCTGAAGTTGCACGAGCGGAGCCGGCATAGCGCCATCCATAGCGTCCACGAGAATCCTTAGCGTGTCGCTTAAACCCTCAAATAACCGCGCTCCGAGAATTTTTTGATCGGGAAGGGCCAGCAGACCCGGGCGCAATGTCAGCAGATGACCGGCGAGATTCCCGCTGTCCACCGACGAAATGTAGGCCGGGTGCAGCGGTTGCAGTGATTGGGTGTCGTACCAGTTGTAGAAATGGCCGCGATGCCGTTCCAGGGATTGCATCGTGCCGAGTGCATTCGCCGTGCGCTCAATAAGTGTTCCGGCCGGAATGTAGCCGAAGTCGTACGCGGACAGATTCGCGAGCAGCGCCAGCCCCATGTTGGTCGGTGATGTGCGATGCGCCACCACGGCGCCGCGATACACCTGATAGTTATCTGGCGGCAGCCAGTGATCTTCCGGGCCGACGAAGTTATCAAAGAATGCCCAAGTCTTGCGCGAAAGTTTCCGCAGGAAGAGGCGCTGGTCGACCGTCAGCTTTGCACCGGGGCGGGCCAGCGGGCGGCTGATCCACCAGGTGATAGTGGGAGAGGCGAGCCAGAGCAACAGTATCGGTCCGGCTACAGCGAGCGCGACCGGTCCCGATAGTGCCAAAACTACCGCTGCGGTGATAGCAATAACGGGAGCGATCCACATCGACCGGTAAGCGGCGATGAGGTCCGTAGGGGTGTTGTTATCAGATTCGTTCGACGGATTCCATTCGAGAAGCCGCTGGTGTGTAACGACCATCCGCCCCACTGTGCGCACAATCGCGTCCAAACTGAAGAACGCCTCGTAGGGAAGACACGCGAGTGCAACGGCCACCTGAGCGAAGCGCCGGCCCATCGAGCGTACGGTGGCGGTGAGATGCTGACTGAGCAACACGTCGACCGGTTTCTGAAACAATTCCAGACCAGAAGCGATCAACGCAGGCATCACGATGATTCCGATCACTGAGCCGGTCCATAACCAAACCGGCGATAACACCGTCCAGCCCAACAGCAACAGCAGTGTCAACGCCGCCGGTACCAGACTGCGCCGCAGGTTATCAAGGAGTTTCCAGCGCGACAGTGTGGAGAGTGGGTTCTTCAGACGACTGCGCTGCACAAGCCCTGGAACACCGGGCAACAGCCAGCGCGCCAACTGCCAATCGCCGCGAATCCAGCGCTGCCGACGGCTCACGTCCGCGCTGTAGCGAGCGGGATATTCTTCGTACAACTGTACATCGCTCAACAGCCCGGCGCGGGCGTAACACCCTTCCAGAAGATCGTGGCTGAGAATCCGGTTCTCGGGAAAGCGGCCACTGAGCGACTGTTCGAACGCATCGACGTCGTAAATCCCCTTGCCGATGAACGAACCTTCGCCGAACAGGTCTTGGTAAACATCGGAGACGGTGCGCGTATACGGGTCGATGCCGGGCTCGCCGCCGTACAATCGCGCATAGCGCGAGCGGTTCGTGCCGGGCAGGCTCACGCTCACGCGTGGCTGCAGGATACCGTACCCCGCGCAGACACATTGTTTGTCTGCGTCGTAGCGTGGCCGATTCAGCGGGTGCGCCATGGTTCCCACAAATTGCCGCGCGGAGTCACGCGGTAATTGCGTATCCGTGTCAAGGGTGATCACGTATTTCACGTTCGTCAGGACTGCCGTGTCACCGACGACGCGTGAGAAACGATCACTGGCGCCGCCGCGCAGCAGCGCATTCAAATCCGCCAGCTTGCCGCGCTTGCGCTCGTAACCCATCCAAATCCGCTCCTGCGGATTCCAGAGGCGCGGACGATGAAAGAGAAAAAACGTGTCGCTGTTTACCGCACTGTATTTTTCATTCAGCACCTCGATGCGCGCCTCCGCCAACCGCAGCAATGGCTCGTCCTCGGGCAGCGTTTGCGTGTGCGCATCGCCGAAATCAGTCAAGAGACCGAAGTACAGATTGTCGTCCCGATTGGCCAGGAAACGGACTTCCAGTGCCTCGATGAGTTCCTCAATGATCTGAACACTCGTCAGCATCGTGGGGACCACCACCAGCGTGCGCGACTGCGACGGGATCCCTTGGGAAAAGTCCATGCGCGGTAGCGTCTGCGGTGACGTCAGCAACGTTGCCAGCCAGTTCACCAGCGCCACCGCCAGCTGACTGGTGGCAAGTAGCGCGAGGATGCCAATCACCGCGAGCAGCCAATAGGGCACTCCGTCGGCATACGCTTGCGCCAAGAGGCTTCCGGTAAGTGTCCCCGTGATCAGCGTGATTGCGCCCAGATAGAGCAGCAATGGAAACTGGCCCACCGTTCTGCTGACAGCCTCAACAGTAGAAAAGCGCACATCCGCGAAACGTTCGAGCTGTTGCGATCCCTTGTCGATCAGATAGAAACCAACATGCGCCGTTCGATCATCGCCGCCTTTCAGGGCCGCGCCTTGGTGCGCAAGCTGAATCGCTCTCTCCGCCACCTCGCTTTCGGGCTGGCGGCTCTGCTTGGCGATCTTCTCAATGACATGGCGGTAGTAATCACGGGTGGCGAAATCCATTTCGCCGTAGGCTCCGCCGGGATCCGCGCGCAGCGTACGCTCGACAACGCTATGCGTCTCAACAAAATCGCGCCAGTCCATCGCGCCCAGGAAGCGCAGACTGCCGATGCTATTACTGATCGAGACTTGGTCGGCGGCCTGTATATGGTTTCCCGACTGCACCAATTGCTCGATCGTCAACTCCGATTCAGCAAGTTGCTGCTCAATCCAGGTCAGCGGCAATGCCAATGCGGCGCTCTGTCCTTGCAGGCGGCGGGTAAATTCCGAAACAAAGGGCGTCGTCATCGGCGGGCTTGAACGCGCCATATCCGCGATCACCAGAATCAGGCTCTTCGGATCCTTATCAGCGACCTCGATCATCCGATCGGCCCACGTGTCGGCCAAATCGCGGTCGATTCTGCCCGCGGCAATCCGGGTAGCGACTCGGCGCAGATTCTCGATCAACGCCAAGCGCAGCATGATAGGGATGGCCCACAACTCGCCTAACTTGAGCGCGGTGACCGTCTGATAGGCCGCCACAAAACGGCTGAGACTTTCCGGGTCCACCCGTCCATCGCCGTGCGCGATCGTTTCCAGCGCCAAGTCATACACGCGCGGGAGTCCAGCCGATGGGCCGTGCGCCAAGCGCGGTAGTTCCCGGCTATAACCCTTGGGCAAGTGTCGCTTGGCCGTGCGGATCTGTTCTTCGATCAAATAGAAGTTATCGAGCAGCCATTCACTGGCTGGCGTGATCTGGTGATTCGTCGTGATCGCTGCCATGAGCAGATTGCTGACATCGATCAGGATGGCTTCATTCGCCGCCAACCGTGTCAGAAGCTGATCCGGAGCACGTCGCGGCGTCAATGTGTGCGAGGCCGCCAAGATCTTGCCATGCTGCTCCATCTGGTCGGCACTGAATAACTCCGCTCGCAGCGGCGGCTCTTCGGAGTATTTTCGCGGCATGCCGTTGCCGCGAAGCCGCGTTATCAATTTGAGCCACTGGCTGAAACGAGTCGTGCTGCTCACCCTCAATTCAAATATCCTCTTTTTTTGCAGCACAATCGCAATGTCGCCTCGAGGGCGATCAAGGTGATGGTGCCAATCTGCTGTGCCGGCGTGTCAGTGACCGGCAGGTGGTATGACGCGGGACAGCGCGGGGAAAACGGGTGTCGTTTCAGGCCGGGCGGTATCTTGGGTCAGGGAAAGCTCTGTGCAATCCTTACTCTCCTTTTCCACGCGCGGGGAGAGCGAAGCAAAGGCGCGAAGCCGGAGGAGAGGACGTTTTTCAGAGCCTCTCTTAGATCTGGCGCCGGGGCCACTGCTTGCGCACCACGTTGAACAATTCCCAGGCGGTGAACAACTGGCCGGCCCAGAGCAAGCGCTTGGTTTTGGACGTACGTAATAGCAGTGAGGCTCCCGCCACCGCCAGTACCGGATGCGTGCGTAGCGCCTGTCCAACCGCAAACCCCATATCCACCCACCGCAAACTTTTTTGCAGTTGCGATGCAATATAGGATACTTCGCTGCGCTGGGCCGCGGCCTGCGATACCAGCCACTCGCGGCGCCGCCGCAGATATTCCTTACGTGAGTTCATGGTCGGGAGGACAAGCGTTCACGGTCTTTGCCTAGTTCCGACAAGGTAGCGGAAAACAGCCGTGGACGGTTCTTGAGCTTGTGTCGCACCACTAAGGCAGTGCCGACACCGATAGCCAGGTAGAAAACCGCGAAGGCAGCCAGTACAGACAGTCGGTGGGTTTCCCAGAACGCCAGTACGACGAATAAGGTCACCAGCAGCAGACCCAGTCCGAGAAAAAACAACGACACCAACTCGTAGAGGAGCAGTTCTCGGACACGAACTCCTTCCTCTTCCAGTTCCGTGGAAAGGATATCTACCCGAGTATGCAGGATCTCGGCTAACGTCGCCAGTAGCCGCTGTAGCGAGGCCAGTAGACCTGTCGCCCGGGTGGACGTTGATTCCGCACCGGTGTCGTCGTGCGCCACGCGCTTAGCGCCGACCGCTCAACATGCCGAACAGCAACCCAACGGCTGCGGCAATCGCTACCGCCTGCCAGGGGTTTTCATGCACGAGTTGATCCGTCGCCTTCGCCGCGGCTTTGGTTTGGACTATCAGATCACTCTCCATCGCCTCAAGCTTGCGACGCGCCTCGCGCAGATTTTGCTCGGCCCGCTCGCGCACCGCGCTGATTTTGCCGCCGGTCTCGCTCGCGGTGATCTTGAGCAGCTCTTCCGCGTCGACGATGACCTTCTTGAAATCCTCGATCAGTCGATCCCTTGTCGCTTGTGTTTCAGTAGCCATACCGTACTCCTTTGCTTTACTTCGTAAGTTTAGATGCTCGGAACGAGCGATGCCAAAATTTTCGCTCTGTATCAACCCTCGCTGGAAATCGCTTGCGCAGACACCCTTTATTCTCCCAGCAGTTCCGCCACCGGCTGCAGTTGCTCGACATGTTGGGACACTACCTTGATGATGACGATGATCGGGATACTCAGCAGCATGCCCCAGATTCCCCAGAGCCAGCCCCAGAACAGTAGCGAGATGAACACCGCCGCAGTATTCATTTTGGCGATTCTTCCGGTCAGCCAGGCGGTGACGAAGGTACCGACAAAGACGGCGATGGCCAGTGACATCCCCGCGACCAACATAACCGCTGAAAACTCGCCAAATTGCACCAAGGCCGCCATGCCGGTGACCGCGGCGGTGACGGCCGGACCAAAATAGGGGATGACATGCAGCAAGCCCGCCGCCACAGCCCAGGCGCCGGCATTTTCGAGTCCAATCCAACGGAACGTGATCCAGGTGAGTAGCCCGACCAGCACATTGGTCAGCAACAGCATGAACATGTAGCGCTGGATGGAGTTATTGATGTCGTCGAGTATATGCACGGTGATCTTCCTGCGCGACAGCGTCGGGCCGGCGAGTCGCACCAGCTTGCGCTTGAACGTATCTGCCGCCAACAGCAGAAAAAACACCAGGAAAACCACCATGACCGCTTGACCTGCGAATCCCAACACACCTTTTGAGCCCGCCCAGAGAATGTTGCCAAGCTTGAACGTCGGCGGATCGATGACGACGTGAGTGGCACGCTGCTTAGGCGCAATCCCGGTTACCTGGTTGGTCGCCTTTTCCACTTCGGTCGCGGCGGCTTGCACCTTCTGCATATTATAGCGCTGATCAGCACCCATGCTGGCCAGCCCTGCGGAGAGCTTGCTCGCCGTTTCCGGTAACTGTTCAAGTATTGTCTGCACTTGCCCTCGCAAAGCGTAGCTTCCGAGCAGCAGCGCGCTGACAACAGCCACCATCACGATGCTGGCGCTTAATGCCCGAGGGATCTTGATACGTTCGAGCCACACTACCAGAGGATTGAGGGTGTACGCAAAGAGGATCCCAAGCAGCAGCGAGATGACAAAACTCTGTGCCCAGTCTAACGCAAACACAACGGCGACCGTCGCTAGAATACCTAGTGACAGGCCGCGCGCATCCACCGGCAGGCGGATCGTAGGCGTTTGGACATCAACCGGTGGGAGGAGGGTGGACGCAGCGCCTTCCACCTTCGCCGCAACTTGGACCGTCGGCGTTTCCGCCTCCTGATGTTCAATGCCGTCCTGCGCTTCAGGCTTCCCGGGAACTGCATATGTGGTTGCAATGGTATTCAAGGCATCCTGCTATCGTGTCTACACGTTGAACTGTCAATTGAACTGCGGATCCTCGTCACCGGTGATCCTCAGCAATTTGGATCGATCCAGCCTCGGCAGGCGTTAACCCTTCTTGCCCGGAAAAAGTAACAGCGCGCCACCAATCACGATCGCGCCAACCCCGGCCCAAACCGGGACATTGACCGTATGCTTGTCTTGCACCGTCAACTCGAGAGGTCCTATCTTGGCCTCTTGCGTCGTCTTGGTATAGCTGAAACCGCCGTACACCAGCGCCAGTATGCCGGCCAGCATCAGGATTATAGCCACAATCTTGATTTGGTCCATGTTGCCTCCTCTTGTAGAAATAAACGGAAAAATACTCACAACCGGTTTCGTGGCAGCCGTACCGCGTTGCGGCCGGCGTCCAGGCGTGTAGCGGGCTCCTTACACGACCCGTCGACCCTGAATGAGACGAATCAGTATCACTACGATGGCGATGACCAGAAGAATGTGAATGAATCCGCCCATCGTGTACGCGGAGACCAAACCCAGTATCCAGAGGGCAATTAAGATGATTGCGATAGTTTCAAGCATGGCTGTTTTCCTCTTATCGTAAGAATATGGCGATTAGTATCATGCACCCGACACTCACCGCACCGACTGCTTCTGCCCTAGGGAAGTAGGCACTGTATTGACTTCCCTCACCCTGGCCCTCTCCCGCAGGGAGAGGGGACTTGCTTATCGAGTGTCGAATTAATCAGAGCTGCCTTTAGTACGATAGCAAGGCTATACATAACATGGTCGATTAATTCAACTTCAGCATGAATCGTCTAAATGTTTCCGGTCAGCAAGAGAATGATTACGATTATCAGCACTACTCCGAGTGTCCCACTCGGCGCGTAACCCCATCCTTTGCTGTGCGGCCAAGTTGGAATTGCACCAAGCAGCAGCAGAATCAGAACGATCAACAATACAGTTCCCAACATTTTTGTTACCTCCGATTATTCAATTTATACTTAGGCCAGTCATGCTTGCGGCAGCGTTGCTGGAATCAACCATTCGATCGAATCGTGCCGTCAACGACCCTGACGTAATCACCGGATTGCAATGCCGGCGGGTTTGCTTCGTTGAACACGCGCCTCGACCCGTCTTCAAAGTGAATGGTGACTTCATATCAGGCTGTGCTGGCTGAAGTTACATCGCCTTGATGATGTTGATGGAAATGACGGCATGCACCCCGCGAGCCGCTCTGAAACCTTAGAACAAGCTTAATCTCATCGCCACATCCGGTCAGTGCGGTGGCGCACATATGTCCATTTGTGGTGAAGCCAACCGGTGTCGCGGATGCCACCCCGCCACATGTCAGGCCGTTTTGTATAGGGCCGGACTCAGCCCGTGTTTGTTCAACAGTTTGTAGAACTAAATGTGATCGCGCCCGGCGAGCCGAGCCGCATGACTGACGTTTCCGGAGACAATATTCATCATGCGCGCGATATATTCATGTTCGGATACCCGCTTGGCGGCATTGAGTTCCAGAATGTCAACGTTACCGATACGTAATGCCCGACGCACTTGTTGCGCAGAAAGTACTGTACACGTCGAGAGCGCCACGATCTGTTCGACCACATTGCAAAGCTGACGGATGTTGCCAGGCCAAGGCGCCGTGGCCAGCAGTTCTAGTGCCTCTGCTGCGAATTGTCTGCACTTCATATTGCTGCCAGCGGTGAACTGGGCAAGGAAATGATTGGCGAGCAGAGGAATATCATCTCTGCGCTGCGCCAGCGATGGCAGTTCCAATGTCACGACGTTCATGCGGTAATACAGATCTTCACGAAACGATCCATTTACAATCGCTCCCTCAAGATCAATGTGCGTGGCAGATATTATTCTAACGTCAACTGACACCGACGTCGCTACGCCGACCGGACGCACCTGTTTTTCCTGAAGGGCACGCAGCAATTTTACCTGGAAGCTGATCGACATCTCGCCGATCTCGTCGAGGAACAATGTACCTTTGTGCGCGGCCTGAAACAGACCTTTGTAGATACTGATCGCGCCAGTGAATGCGCCTTTGCAGTGTCCAAACAATTCCGACTCGAGCAGTGCCTCAGGAATAGCAGTACAGTTGATCGCCACAAATGGGCCACTGGCGCGCGCACTGGCATTGTGGATGGCACGCGCGAGCAGCTCTTTACCCGTGCCGGTCTTGCCGCGGATCAGCACACTGGCATCGCTTGTGGCGACCTGTTTGGCCTCGTCAAGCATCGCTTCCATGTGCTTATTGCGCGTGATAATAGCCTTGCGCCAGACACTCGATGGCGACAAGGTATAAACGTTTGAATTATTATTCATGTGATTATCTCAGAATACAGCAGCCCCAGCCCGGCTCATTTGCCAAATACTTCTTCATTGTTTACCACACAACTATCGATGCAACGCGTTCCTGTCTTTTTGTTGGCGTCACACACTGCTCGGCTCGATTACCGCCTCAAAGAAGATGGTGGCATCAACTGTATTGGTGGCTCGGTGTACTTGAAACATTCCCCGTCACCCAAGGCGGGGATAACTCAGAGACTGTCAGGGCAAGTGCACCGTCAAATACACCAGAAACTGGAACAGCAGCCAACTGATCGCGATCAGACCGCCGAATAGAAATACGCTGACGCTGCCCGCCATGGCAGTCCACTTCAAAGCCTGTACGGTATAGAGTTTGGCTGCATTCATAACGACTCCTCATTGGGTTGAGGGGTCATATAACCCCTCATCCTGTCCTTCTCCCTCAGGGAGAAGGAACTTTCTTACCAAGCTGCGCGGATTTCGGTTTTGTATCTCAAGCTTCAAACACAATGAAGCACTGCTCTCGCTGGCCGATCACCTCGTGCCGGAGACTTCGACTTCCACGCGGCGATCAGGCTGCAGGCAGGCGATCAGTTCCTTGGTGGCTTTCTTGCCTGCGCATTCCCCGGGCTTTGTCACGGGCTCCGCGCCGTCGATTCCTTTGGCCGTGATCTTGCCGGCCGGGATCCCGGCGGATTCCACCAGGTAGGTCTTGACCGCTTCGGCGCGGTGTGCCGAAAGCTTCATGTTGTAGGCATGCGTACCGATCCGGTCGGTGTGCCCCGTTATCGTGATGACGTCAAAGTCGGCGCCCTTCAGGTCCGCGGCAAACTTGTCGAGGGCCTGTTTGCCCGCGGGCTTCACGGTCGCCTTGCCGAAATCGAAAAGAGAGTCCGCAGAGAAAGTCACCTTTGTCGGCACTTGTGGCGGCGGTGTCACGGCCACTTGCTGAGGTGCGGGGGCGGCAGCGACAGGTATGGGCGCCGGTGTTTTTTCGCCGAAACGATAGACTAGCCCAAGCGAGACAAGATCGACGTCGCCTTTATTACTGACGGCATCGTTTATCCGGTAGCGTTCCGCCTCTGCGCGCATGCCGAGCGATTCAGTGAAATCGTACTGCAACCCCAGGCCGAGTTTGTAGTTCGCTTCGCGTTTGCTGGGACTGGGATTGAGCACACTGACGAAACCGGTTCCGGCGAAGGAGTCCTTGGCTTCAGCGTAGATCACGCCGACCCTGCCAAATGCAGAAAACTTCTCAGTGATGGGCAGAATACCGACTGCGTCGAGATTCAGGCCTTTGAGCTTGATATTGCCGCGCAGTGTTCCCGCCGGAACTGTGGTCGCCGTGAAACCGAACTTTCCAAGATCGAAATAGCCACCTTCAATGGCAAAATTCTTGTTGACTTGGTAGCCGCCAAAAATCTTGTAGCCGGTATCGTGGCTGTCATCGGTGATCGAGGTCGCGTTAAAACCTCCTCCAAGCAGGCTGCTGGTGATCCTCGCGTCGTCGATTTTCGCTCTCGACTGACCAACGTTGGCCCCGGCGTACCAGTCTGAATCGTCCGCTATTGCGTATTGGCTGGCGATTGCTGCGAGTGCTGCCAGACCCAGGGTCCCTGAGGCTCTTGCTAATTTGACTCTTGCTAATTTCATGTTGTTCTCCAGGAGAATTTGCCGTCGCTAAAAAGTCGTCAAGTCACGGTGTATTGATACTTGTTAATTAACTTTGTCTTGATTGAACAATAAAGGACGGCAGGAATTGCTCTGCCGGCCTTTATTTTATTGGCTCATGCTTACGGTGCAGGCACGTTAATGATATTGCTCAGCAAGGTCACCGGGCCGCCGACCAGGGATATTGCCCTGCCGTCCAGCGTCGCACCGGTACCCATCGAGACTCCTGAAAAAGCGAGCATGGTTCCCTTCATCTGAGCGCCAGCGTTAATGGTAGCTGCACTGCTGACGTGCCAAAATACATTCTTGGCCTGGGCGCCGTTGGTCAGAATAACTTTCCGATTGACTCCAACAGTGAGTGTGCTATCTGACTGGAAGACCCAAACAGCATTCGAGTCGCCCTGGGCGTCGAGAGTGAGATCCACCAGTGTTATAGCAAAGGAGGTCCCTGACCAATAGACACCAGGAGCGAGGGTCAGCGCACCGAGCTCGGCAGCTTGGGTTGTTCCACCCGGCATTGACGCAGTAGAGGTGGCGTCAAACGCGGTTTGCGCATCAGTTTGTGCCTGAGTTGCGATCGCCATTGAAGCTGCATCTCCAGGAGCCGGCGGGGCCGTATAAATCTTCCCGTTCACGATTCCAGGACAACCTCCGGTCGTATAGGCATTACCAAGCCCGTTCCCATCCGTTAATCCAGTGACCAATGTGGATGCGGACGTCGTCGCGACATCACCATTGATCAAAGTAGGCCCGCAGCTGGTAACGCCGGCGCCACCCGCGGCACCGAACGGCGCAACCGATAGCAGATTCACTGTTGGCGTAGCCGCCGAAGTCGCCGCTGTTGTAAAGCTCCATACCTTGTTAACAGCCAATGCATTTCCTGCCTGGTCAGCGGTCACGGTAGTAACCGTGGCTGTATAAGCAGTGCTGACTGCGAGATTGCTTGATGGTGTAAAGGTTGCAATACTGGTCAGTGGATCATAGGCGACTGTCCCAACCAATACTGGACCCAACGGTGAGCCGCTTGTTTGTACCGTAAAGCTTGCTGTGCTGATCGTTGACGGGTCCATCGCCTCGCTGAACGTTGCGTTGACGGTGCTGTTGATCGCCACACCTGTGGCAAGATCAGCGGGATTCACAAGAATCACAGTGGGCGCGGTAGTATCTGTGGCCGTACCGGTTGTAAAGGTCCATACCTTGTCAACTGCCAGTGCATTGCCAGCCAGATCCGTGGCCCCCGTTGTGATCGTAGCAGTAAACAAGGTGCTGGCCGGCAGCGTGGCGGGTGTTGTCGGCGTAAAGGTCGCGGTTCTCGCACCAACAGCGTAGGACACAGTGCCTGCTACGGCAGTTGCGCCAGGCCCTGTCAGCGTAAAGCTTGTTCCGGTGATCGTTGCCGGGTCCATGCCTTCACTAAACGTCGCGGTAATCTTCGTGTTGGTCACGACGTCTGCAGCAGTGTCAGCAGGGACGGTGAGCGTCACTGTGGGCCGGGTCGTGTCTGCCGTAGCGCCTGTTGTAAACTGCCAGACAAAGGCATTTGCCAATGCGACGCCTGCAGTGTCCTGGGCTCCGGTTGATATCGTGGCAGTACATGTGGTGCCGACTGGGAGAGGAGCCGTGGGAGAAAATGTTGCTACGCGGCTTGCAGCAACATAGGTAACTGTTCCGTTTATGGCCGTTCCATCGGGGCATGCCAGCGTAAAGGTTGATGGGCTGATGATCGTTGCCTCGGCCATATCTTTACTGAAGGTGGCAGTAATTTTACTGTTGATCGCCACGCCTGTGACAATAGGCGTTGTGGCAAGAGGGGCTGTGGCAGTCACCGTGGGGGAGAGTGCGGCAATGCCGCCGATGCCTAGGATTGGATCTTTCCCTCCGCCTCCGCAGCCAGCCGCCAAAGCGCTCAGCAGCAATACCATGATCCACGTCAGGAATCTGGAATTGCTCTCGTATATGTTCATTTTGTTCATCTCATCCCCTCTTTAGTCTGATCCAGAAACCCATCGATGTAATAGACCGACCTTTGGTCGGTTCGCACGCTGACGTTCTGCACAATCGCTTACGCGCGGAGCATCACTATTTTAAGTATTACCATTCGCAGCAAGAGAGTCTGTGCGGCATCGTACATATGATGGATTATTTTCGAGAAGCGGAGTGCATGAGAAACGGGACAGAACTTTTTATGCAGTCAGTGCGGTGTCGTACATGGCCGGTGGCACACACTGTCCAGTTCGATTACCGCCTCAGAGTACACCCGCCAGTTGTCAGTTAACGACGTATTCTATGTTTACCGCTCCAAGCAACTCAGCGAAGGCCTCCGCGGCAACCGGTGGGCTGAAATAAAAGCCTTGCCCTTCCTTGCAGTGCTCGGCCTGCAGATAGGAGAGTTGTTCCCGCGTTTCCACACCCTCGGCGCTGACCCGTAGCTTGAGACTATTGCCCATGCTGATCACGGCGCTGACGATGGTGGCATCACCGGTATCGGTGGCAATGTCGCGCACGAATGACTGGTCTATTTTCAGGGTGTCGATCGGTAACTGGCGCAGATAACTTAAGCTGTAATAGCCAGTGCCGAAGCCATCGATCGACAGCTGCACGCCCAGGCCCTTGAGCGCGTACAGCACGGCCATCGTCGACTCGACATCCTGTACGAGGACGCTTTCTGTCAGTTCAATCTCGAGATAACGTGGGTCAAGGCCGGTGTCCCTCAGGATGTCGCGAATGTCTGCGAGAAAGTTCTCGCTACGGAATTCTACAGCCGAGATGTTGACGGCAATGGGGGTGGGCCGAAGGCCGGCAGTCTGCCAGGCTTGGGCTTGCCGGCAGGCTTCCCGGATAATCCACTGGCCGATTGGCACAATGAGCCCGGAGTCTTCGGCAATTGACACAAATTGTTTGGGAGAGAGGAGGCCACGAACCGGATGCTGCCACCGGATGAGCGCCTCAGCGCCGGTAATCGCGCCCGTCTCCAAATTGACTTTCGGCTGGTAATGTAAGACAAATTCCTGCCGCGCCACGGCCTGGCGCAGACTGCCTTCCAGCGATTGCCGCTCGACGGCCCGGTCGTTCATCTCTTGTTTGAAAAACTGGTAATTGTTGCGCCCGCTTTCCTTGGCATGGTACATCGCGGCGTCGGCATTCTTGAGCAGGGTTTCCGCGTCTACACCGTCACCGGGAAAGACACTGATACCAATACTCAAGGTGACATTAAGATCATGTTCTGCGACGCAGTGCTTTTCCGCCAAGGCCGCGAGTATCTTTGCCGCGCTATGTCCCACCGCCTTGGAGTGGTCGACATCGGCAAGCAGCACGACGAATTCATCCCCACCCTGGCGGCTGACGGTGTCCGAACCGCGTACACACGTCGTCAAGCGTCGCGCGACAGACTGCAGCAGTTTGTCTCCAATCAAATGTCCCAGGGAATCGTTGATATTTTTGAAGTGGTCCACATCCAGGAACAGCACCGCCAATTGTTTGCGACGGCGGCGGGCCAGGGAAATCGCCTGCGTAAGCCGATCGTTCAACAGCAGGCGGTTGGGCAAATCGGTGAGGAAGTCGTGTTGAGCCAGATGAGACATTTTGAGTGCCATCGACCGCGCCTTGCTGACGTCGTGGAAAACGATCACCGCGCCGGTCACGTGGCCACCACGGTCGCGGATGGGGGCGGCGGAATCCTCGATAGAGGCTTCAAGTCCATCGCGCCGGATCAGGACACTGTCTGTGGTAAGGCCGACGGCTTTGTTCTCCTTAACTGCTAGGTCCATTGGATTGCGCAGAGTTTCGCGTGTAACGCCGTCGACGATCCGGAACACGTCGGTGAACGGCTGACCTTTGGCATCGGCCTGAGACCAGCCCGTCATACGTTCTGCCACCACATTCAAGTAGGTGACATTTCCGGCGATATCCGTGCTGATGACGGCATCGCCAATGGAGTTGAGCGTGACTTGGGCGCGTTCCTTTTCAATGAATAACGCCTCTTCCGCAATGTTGCGCTCCATTACGTTGTTGATTGCGCGCGACAGAGAGTAGCCGTCCATGTGGCCTGTTAGCAGATAATCCTGTGCGCCACGTTGCATTGCCAGCTTTGCGACGTCTTCGTGGTCGAGGTCGCTCAGGATCAGGATCGGGATCTGGCTCTCGATCACGTACAGCTTATCGAAGGTATCGATACCTTGACTATCGGACAGGAACAGATTGAGCAAGATCGCCTTGATTCCTCCCTTACTCAGCCGTTCTAGGCCGACATCGAGATTCGTAACCCACTCGACAGAAAACGGTCCATCTCTTGCGTCGGCGAGGGCCGCGCGAATAAACGTTGCCGCATCAAGATCGCTCTCGATGAGAAGTATATAATCGTCTTTATCGCCCATGTTCATGAAACCTCCGCTGTTAGATCCAGCCACGCCCTCACGCCGCTATTTATGATATGAACAATTGTCGGGCTGTCATTGGGCAGAACGGCATATGCTATTGAAACGCTATGTCCAAAGCGAACCATCCACGTAAAGATTATAGTACGACAATTGAGGGCGTTCTGTTCGCTACCGAACAAAGGTCGCCGCCAGGCTGACACCACGTTCACACCACGGCGTTGATGGATGTTTTTGGCTATACTACTTGGTGCGGAAAATCACTACGTCTTTCGCTGAATCAATCCGAGGTGCCAGAATACTCACCACTTGGTCTGGACGGTCACCAGAGCGCTGTCGTGGCTGATACTGATACTCCATGCAGGTCCTTTGTGAGGAATCTTGACGGCGCGATCCACTTTGCTGTCGGTGGTCAGAGATGAACCTGGGAATAGCATGAGATAGGCGCTGCGCCAGAGCGTAGCCACATCCGCACCGCGGATATTCAGACTGGCGGGGCGCTGCCCGGGTTGCCTACCGCAGATGATGACCGGCGCATCACTGGTCGTGTGTTGTCCAATGGCGTTCATGGCCGGTGCGTCCAGTTCGTCTGGATAGCCGGCGGCCCGTGCGAGTGCGCACACTCCCAGGCAGAGACAGATAGCCAGCAGATACTGGCCCAAATGGAGTAGCTTGCTGTGATCTTGAGTTAACCGGTTCATGCTTAAATCCCACTTCTAATCATCCCACCTCTATTGCAACACTACGTCCAAAGCGAACCATCCAGGCATAGATGATAGTACGACGATATGGTGGAGTTCCGTTCGCTACCGAACACAGATCGCCGTCAGGAGGGTACGCACGTGTCTGCTTTTCGAAACAACTAACAAACGATGTTTCTAACCAGACACGCAAGATGAGAGTATCACTTTGTTCCAGGCAGCCTCTCACCTCACGCGCGCTAACCTAGTACCTAGGTCACTATCTGGTTTTGTTGACTTCGTGTCCGATGACACCACCAACCACCGCACCACCTACCGTGCCAGCGGTGCTGCCGCCCGTAAGGACGGCGCCCGCGACACCACCGATAGCCGCGCCGGTCGCCGTGTTCTGGCCCTGCCTCGACATCCCGCTGCAACCGCCTAAGCCGAGCAGCACCGCCATTACAATTGTACTCGTTGTGACTATTCGCTTCGTGTTCATTTCAATTACCTCTATGTCTAACATCCGGTGTGAGGAAACTCCTTATAGACTCAGGTGCTGCATATCACTTCCCATAGTGCGTCTTCGCATCTTTAATACAGCTATCCTTTGCGTCACCCGCAAACGCGTCGCACTTTTCCTTGGCCACGGCGTAATCGGCATCGCGCTTGTCTGTAGCCGCATCACTGCGTGCATCAGACGCCTTTTCATGAGCCGTTGCGCGTGCTTCACTGGACTCCTCATTGGCTGTCTT
>JBGPWJ010000120.1:0-7858 GCA_041492115.1 Gammaproteobacteria bacterium | reverse complement strand
GGATGATGTGCGGCGCGCTGCTGGCGCTGCTACTGTCCTGCGTGCTTACGTATAAGCACCGCGTCAGCTTGCGCAGCCGCAATGCGATTGTGGGCCTGAACAGACACACCGATGGCACTTGGCAGTTGCACCTGACTGATGGCACTACGCATCAGGCGAGCATGTCGCCGGACAGTTACCTGCACCCTGAACTCCTGGTGCTCAACTTCAGACTCGGCAATGGCAAGCGACGCAGTGTCGTATTGGTTCGTGATTCGGCCGACAGCACCAGTCTGCGCCGTTTGCGGGTAGCGCTGGCGCTGGGGGTGCGCGAATCCGTGGATTGATGTTTGTCGTCTGAATGGAATTGTGCTCACAACACCCAGAATAAGCGTAGGGGCGGGTCTCAGACCCGCCCGGGTTGGGCACTCACTCAAGCTCACGCAGGGCGGGTCTGAGACCCGCCCCTACAACGGTTGCGATACCATCAGTTCCGCACCGGCAACTATTTTCCATTTCCTGTTTTCGCGCTTTCCATTTACGATGAGTACAGTCTGATATCTCAACAAGCGACCTTCCATCCCATGGCCCGTAGCAAATCCAGCGGCCGCTGGCTCAAAGAGCATTTCGATGACCCCTACGTCAAACAGGCGCAGAAAGAGGGTTACCGTTCGCGTGCGGTATACAAATTGCTGGAGATTCAGGAGCGCAACCGGCTGTTGCGCGCCGGGATGACGGTGGTCGATCTGGGGGCGGCGCCGGGTGGCTGGTCGCAGGTTGCCGTGACCAAGGTAAAACCGGGTGGGCTGGTGATTGCGCAGGATATTCTGCCGATGGAGCCGATCGAGGGAGTGCAGATCCTGCAAGGTGATTTCCGCGAGCAGAGCGTGCTCGATGAATTGCTGGCGGTATTGGCGGGCCGGCCTGTTGACCTTGTGTTATCGGACATGGCACCCAATATCAGTGGCATGGATGCCGTCGATCAGCCGCGCGCCATGGACTTGGCGGAGTTGGCGCTGGAATTTTCCCGCCAGGTACTCAAGCCCGACGGGACGCTGCTGCTGAAATTGTTTCAGGGTCAGGGCTCGGAGGAATTTCTGCGGAATCTGCGCGCTGCCTTCGGTACGGTCGCCATCCGCAAGCCCAAGGCCTCGCGGCCGCGCAGCCGGGAGGTCTATGCGCTGGCCAGGAACTTTAAACTGTAGTAAGGTTCTCAGAGTGTTAGCCGACATATGCCGTATTGCTTGCCTGTCTCGCCGTGCTGCCCGCAGTGACGGCCGAACCCTTCATCAAGTCTGTTGACGTGTACTAGAGGTAGTCGATCTTGAACGACCTAGCCAAAAATCTCATTCTGTGGGTGATCATCGCCATCGTGCTGATGTCTGTGTTCAATAATTTCGGACCGCGCACCGCCACGCCGGCGGCATTACCGTATTCGCAGTTCATCTCCGAGGTGAAATCCGGGCGCGTGCAGAAGGTGATCGTCGATGGACGCAACATACAGGGCATTTATTCCTCCGGAGAGAAGTTCAACACCTACAGCCCTGGCGATGATGGCTTGGTGGGTGATCTGCTCAAGAACAACGTTGAGATCGACGCGCGTCCGCCAGAACAGCAGTCGCTGCTGACGCAGATCTTCATCTCCTGGTTCCCGATGCTGCTCTTGATCGGTGTCTGGGTGTTCTTCATGCGCCAAATGCAGGGCGGTGCCGGCGGCCGCGGTGCGATGTCGTTCGGCAAGAGCCGCGCGCGCTTGCTCGGGGAGGATCAGGTCAAGGTCACTTTCGCCGATGTCGCCGGTGTCGAGGAGGCCAAGGATGAGGTCGCCGAACTGGTCGAGTTCCTGCGCGACCCGGGCAAGTTCCAGAAACTCGGCGGCAAGATTCCCCGCGGCGTGCTGCTGGTCGGCTCGCCGGGCACCGGCAAAACCTTGCTGGCGCGCGCCATCGCCGGCGAAGCGAAGGTGCCGTTCTTCACCATTTCCGGTTCCGATTTCGTCGAGATGTTCGTCGGCGTCGGCGCCTCGCGCGTGCGCGATATGTTCGAGCAGGCCAAGAAGCACGCGCCGTGCATCATCTTCATCGATGAAATTGACGCGGTCGGTCGGCATCGCGGCGCCGGTCTTGGCGGCGGGCATGACGAACGCGAGCAGACACTCAATCAGTTGCTGGTCGAGATGGACGGCTTCGAAGGCAATGAAGGCGTGATCGTCATCGCCGCCACCAACCGTCCCGACGTGCTCGATCCGGCGCTGCTGCGCCCGGGCCGCTTCGACCGTCAAGTGGTCGTGCCGCTGCCCGATGTGCGCGGCCGCGAGCAGATCCTCAAGGTGCATATGCGCAAGGTGCCGCTGTCTGACAACGTCAAGCCGTCCGTCATCGCGCGCGGCACGCCGGGTTTCTCCGGTGCCGATCTCGCCAACCTTGTCAACGAGGCGGCGCTGTTCGCGGCGCGCGCCAACAAGCGCCTGGTCGACATGGACGACATGGAGAAGGCCAAGGACAAGATCATGATGGGCGCCGAGCGCCGCTCCATGGTGATGAGCGAGGACGAGAAGAAACTTACCGCTTACCACGAAGCCGGCCACGCCATTGTCGGCCGTCTGGTGCCCGCGCACGACCCGGTTTACAAGGTCTCGATCATTCCGCGCGGCCGCGCCCTGGGCGTCACCATGTTCCTGCCTGAAGGCGACCGATACAGCTACAGCAAACAGCGTCTGGAAAGTTCCATCTCCAGTCTGTTCGGCGGCCGGATCGCGGAAGAGCTGATCTTCGGCGCCGAGAGTGTCACGACCGGCGCGCAGAATGATATTCATCGCGCCACCGAGATCGCGCGCAACATGGTTACCAAGTGGGGCCTGTCCGACAAGCTCGGTCCGTTGAGCTATGGCGAAGACGAAGGCGAAGTGTTCCTGGGTCACTCGGTGACGCAGCACAAGGCGATCTCCGATGACACGGCGAATGCCATCGACGAAGAGATCCGCAGCATCATCGACCGCAACTATCAGCGTTCGGAAAAAATCCTGCGCGAGAATATGGACAAGCTACACATCATGGCCGAGACACTGATCAAGTACGAGACCATCGACAGCGACCAGATCACTGACATCCTCGAAGGCCGCACGCCGCGTCCACCGGCGGACTGGGAGGATACCGACGAGCCCAAAACCGGTTCGGGTCTGGGTTCCAGCACCGCAGGGAAAGAAAAGCCTGCGGATGGTGCGGTGGGTGGGCCGGCCAGTCAGCACTAAATCAACGATGAAGGCAGAATGCAGAATGCAGAATGAAACAGTTCTGCATTCTGCGTTTTGAATTCTGCATTGCTGCTCGACTGCGCCGGCAAACCCCTGGACCTGTCCACGCCCCGGGTAATGGGCATACTCAACGTCACCCCCGATTCCTTCTCGGACGGGGGTGATTTTGTTTCTGTGCCGGCGGCGCTGGCGCATGCCCGTCAGATGGTCGGGGAGGGTGCTGCGATTATCGATGTCGGTGGTGAATCCACCCGGCCCGGTGCACTGGCCGTGCCGCTTGAGGAAGAACTGCGGCGTGTTATCCCGGTGATCCGCGCGCTGGCGGCGGAGTTGCCCGTCCCGATTTCCATCGATACCACCAAACCTGAGGTCATGCGCGCCGCTGTCGAGGCCGGTGCGGGTTTCATCAATGACATCTACGCGCTGCGTGCGCCCGGTGCGCTGACGATGGCCGCGGCGCTCGGGGTGCCGGTGTGTCTCATGCATATGCAGGGAGAGCCGCGCACCATGCAGCAGAATCCTCATTACGACGAGGTGGTGGGCGAGGTCAGTGCCTTTTTGGCTGCGCGTGTCCAAGCCTGTCGCGATGCGGGTATCCCGGACCGACAACTGCTCATCGATCCCGGTTTTGGTTTCGGCAAGACCGTGCGCCACAATCTGCAACTGCTCAATACGCTCGACTCGCTGCGGAAGATCGGCCCGCCACTGCTGGTCGGCCTGTCGCGCAAATCCTTTCTCGGCGCCGTGCTGGATGCGCCGGTGACGGCACGCCTGCACGCCGGCCTGGCCGCAGCCACAGTGGCGGTCATGAAAGGGGCGGTGCTGATACGCGCCCATGATGTCGGGCCGACAGTGGAGGCGCTCAAGCTCTGTGCCGCGTTGGAGGCGTTTGATTGAATCAGGACTGAAGAGCGCCTAACAGAATGAGTCCCCGCATCCTTCGCGCTACGCGCTCTTCCCTCCGGGAGAGGGAGTGACAGGGTTGCGTTAGATTCTTTCTGTTGGGTGCTCTTAGTTGCCGGTAACAAATAACCGCAGAATCATCCGGACGCACTTTGCGTCTGTGTGTTAAAAGAACTTACACTATGCCCGAACCAAGCAAAGGCAATCGCTCCGTGCAAAAACGTTATTTCGGTACCGACGGCATCCGCGGCCGCGTGGGTCAGCATCCCATCACTGCGGAATTCGTACTCAAGCTGGGTTGGGCGGTGGGGCGTGTGCTGGCCGCCGGGCACGCCGACGCGAAGGTCATCATCGGCAAGGACACGCGCATCTCGGGGTATATGTTCGAGTCATCGCTGCAGGCCGGCTTGTCGGCCGCCGGTGTGGATATCCTGCTGCTCGGCCCGATGCCGACGCCGGCCATCGCATATCTCACACGCACCCTGCATGCCGATGCCGGTATCGTCATCAGCGCGTCGCACAACCCGTATTACGACAACGGCATCAAATTCTTTTCCGCCGTGGGCAGGAAATTGCCAGACGAGATCGAACTCGCCATTGAAGCGGAACTGGACAAGCCGCTCGTCACGGTCGACTCCGCTGTGCTGGGCAAGGCGGAAAGACTGGTCGATGCCGGTGGCCGCTATATTGAATTCTGCAAGAGCACCATTCCTTCGAGTGTGAGTTTCAGCGGACTGAAGGTGGTCGTGGATTGCGCCAACGGTGCGACCTATCACGTCGCGCCCAGCGTGTTCAAGGAAATTGGCGCGCAGGTGATCAAGCTGGCTGTCCAGCCGGATGGCCTGAACATCAATGACGGCTGCGGATCGACGCACCCAAAACTACTTCAACAGGCCGTGCTGGACAACGCGGCGGACCTGGGCATCGCCCTCGATGGTGATGGCGATCGTCTTATCATGGTTGACCACAAGGGCGAGATCGTCGACGGCGATGAGTTGCTGTATATCATTGCGCGCTCACGGCATCAGAGCGGCAGGCTCAACGGCGCCGTGGTCGGCACGGTGATGAGTAATCTGGGGCTGGAGCTGGCCTTGCAGGCCGAGGGTATCGCGCTGCATCGCGCCGCGGTCGGCGATCGTTATGTCATGGAGTTGATGGACAAGGAAGGATTGACGCTGGGCGGCGAGTCGTCGGGCCATATCATCTGCCTCGACCGCACCTCCACCGGCGATGCCATCATCTCGGCCTTGCAGGTGCTGGCCGAGATGGTCAAGACAGGTCAGAGTCTGCATGTCCTGAAATCCGGCATGAGCAAATTCCCGCAGGTGATGATCAATGTGCCGCTGGCCGCGCGCATCGATCTGGCCAGTTGCAAACCGGTCCAGCAGGCCTTGCGGGACGCTGAATCTCAACTTGCCAAGCGCGGGCGCGTGTTGCTGCGGCCGTCCGGCACCGAGCCTGTGGTGCGCGTCATGGTCGAGGGTGAGGATGCCGCGCAGGTGCAGCGATTGGCGGAGCAACTGGCTGATACTGTGCGTGCTGCGGTGGCTTGAACCGATTCTGTTCGTTGTAGATAGGTAGGGGCGGGTCTAAGACCCGCCCAGGTCTTGGCACTATCTCAAGCTCATGCAGGGCGAGTCCAAGACTCGCCCCTACCTACATCGTTATTCCCTACGCGTACGTTTTCCGGTAAGCTTCCGGGCCATTTTCACGAGTAGCACGAGGAATAAACATGCGTCGTCCATTCGTCGCCGGTAATTGGAAGATGAACGGGTCAGTCGCCAGCAACAAGGCGCTGCTCGATGGCATCAAAGCGGGCCTTGCAGCCGTCACCTCGACTGAAGTGGCCGTGTGTCCGCCGTTCGTCTATCTGCGCGATGTGGCCGGGCAGCTCCAGGGCACAACCGTGGCGTTGGGCGCGCAGAACCTGTCGGAACAGAGCGCCGGCGCCTACACCGGTGAGATCTCCGCCACCATGCTCCTCGATTTGGGCTGCCGCTATGTCATCGTCGGCCACTCCGAACGCCGCGCGATCTACGGCGAAAGCGATGTCCTGGTGGCCAAAAAATTCGCCACCGCGCGCAAGGCCGGACTGATTCCGATCCTGTGCGTTGGCGAGTTGATCGAAGAACGCGAGGCCGGCACCACCGAGCAGGTCATCGCTCGACAGCTCGATGCGGTCCTGGCACTCGAAGGCATCGCGGCCTTCTCACAGGCTGTGGTCGCCTATGAACCGGTCTGGGCGATCGGCACCGGCAAGACCGCGTCACCCGACCAGGCGCAGGCGGTGCACGCCTTTATTCGCAACAAGCTGGCCGCGCAGGATGCTACAATAGCGGACAAGCTGCGCATCCTGTACGGTGGCAGCGTGAAGGCTTCGAATGCCGTCGAGTTGTTCGGCATGGCCGACATTGACGGCGGTCTGATCGGTGGCGCCGCATTGCAGGCCGAAGAATTCCTGGCCATCTGCCGCGCCGGTGCTTGAGCGGCAGTAAAGGGCTGGCCGAGTCTGTGGACAAGGCCGAATCAAAAGGTAACTGGAGAAGATGCATACACTATTACTGATATTTCATGTGCTGCTTGCCGTGAGCCTGATCGTTCTGGTGCTGATTCAGCATGGCAAGGGCGCTGATGCCGGCGCGGCCTTCGGCAGTGGCGCGTCGGCGACGGTGTTCGGTTCGCGCGGCTCGGCCTCGTTTCTGACCCGCGCCACGGCGGTATTGGCTGCACTGTTCTTTGTCACCAGTCTGTCACTTGCGTACCTTGCCGGGCAGACCAAGCAGATCAAGAGCGTCACCGAGGTAGTGCCGACGCCGGCAAGCGCACCCGCCAAACCGGCCGTGACCAGCGATGTGCCGAACCTGCCCGCAGGCAAGACCACGACCAGCCTCGTGCCGCCACCGCAACCAGCGCCCGCCGACAAGAACGCCAAGCCCGCGAAGTAACCGCCGGCTCGCAACCGGACGACGCGATGCGTCGTAAACAACAGCGCCGACGTGGTGGAATTGGTAGACACGCTATCTTGAGGGGGTAGTGACGTAAGTCGTGAGAGTTCGAGTCTCTCCGTCGGCACCAACAGTAAAGAACGGTATCGCGTTGATACCGTTTTTTTATGCCCCTAGAAATCTTACAACGGATTGATGGGTAATGAATTTGGCACATGAACTTGGCTTGACAGGGCCAAAGCGCGTGGCCTAGACTGCGAGCGATTACAACAACACTATAAACACGCTCCCGAACAGCGCAGACGGGGTTTTGGATATGCTGGAAAACTATCTGCCCATCCTGATTTTCATCGTGATCGGCATGCTGTTCGGGGTGGTGCCCATCATGGCCGGCCGTTTGCTCGCGCCGCACAAACCCGACAGCGAAAAACTCGCGCCCTATGAGTGCGGCTTCGAGGCCTTCGAAGACTCGCGCATGCAATTCGACGTGCGCTATTACCTGATCGCCATCCTGTTCATCATTTTCGATCTGGAAATCGCCTTCCTGTTTCCCTGGGCGGTGTCGCTCAACAAGATCGGGCTGTTCGGTTTCATGGCCATGGCGCTGTTCCTGGGCGTGCTGGTGATCGGTTTCATTTACGAATGGAAGAAGGGCGCCTTGGAATGGGAATAGAAGGCGTTTTGGAAAAGGGCTTCATCACCACATCAGCCGACAAGCTCATCAACTGGGCGCGCACCGGATCGCTGTGGCCGATGACCTTCGGCCTGGCCTGCTGCG
>JBGPWJ010000165.1:0-5993 GCA_041492115.1 Gammaproteobacteria bacterium | reverse complement strand
CGGCGGCGCTTTGTCGGCATACCAGGCCTGCGCCTTGGCATCGCTCTCGAACACATCGAGATGACCGATGCCGCCATGCCCGGCGGTCAGCAGAATCGCCCAGTCGCTGTCGAAGCCGGACTTGGGTTTGTGGCCTTGTTGTTCGAGATACGACAACACCAGCCGGCGCTGGAAATTCGCCTCACCCGCCGGCGGTACGTGGAACTGCAACTGCGGCAGCAGATTGAAATACGTCGAGCGTTCCCAGGTGATGGTCGTGGTGCCGACAAAAGACGGTGCATACAGAATCCCCAGTCCCGGCAGACCCGCGCCGAGGAAGTCCGCGTCATACGTGAAGCGGCATTGCGTGTCGGTGACCGTGAGCACGCCCATCTTCTGCGGCGCCGAGCCGACGCGCGTCCACACCACCGCGTGCTTGTCCGTCGCCATGACTTTTACGCTGCCTCACTCATCCATGAACAAGCGGCGCGACAGCAGCTTGTCGAGCGTCGGTTCATGCGGTGCCAGGCAAACGCGCAAGCCCACCGCCGCCGCCAGCCGCGCCAACGTCGACACCCGCATATCATCCGCCGCCTTGGCCTTCGACAAAGTACTCGTGCCCAGCCCCGCTTTGGTCACGATCGTCTTCTGATCCTGTCCCTGCGCCTTGCCGGCCGCGATAATCTCCGCCAACAGCGACTCCACTGTATCCTTCATATAATTTACCTATAGGGTAATTATTGTTGTAAATATGCCATAAAATACCTTATAAAGCAAGTTACAAATTACTATATGAGGTAACTATATAAGAAGTTATTCATTAATTGCCTTTTAAGGTAATCAGGTGATTCGGCAGGCCGCCACCGTTCCGGCACACGCTATCGCTATCACGCTATAGATAGACGGCGTCCACACCAGCGGCCTGACTCCCGTAACCGCAGGGTTGTTCACGTCGGGTCGTTTCCAAACAGGCAACACGGACAATGCAGGGGCGTCTCCCTCGGCCCCGCCTTGGGAATATACTGGGTGAGGCAACATGATCGCGCTGCCAGATACGCGCCGCTCAGGGAATGACCGGCATCATCAACACAACCCAGCACACCACGAGATCGCCATGAGCGGTGACATAGAGCAACTGAAACTGCGCCTGCGCGAATTCGCCGCCGTGCGCGACTGGGACCAGTTCCATTCCCCCAAGAACCTGTCCATGGCGCTGATCGCCGAAGCAGCGGAACTGGTCGAACATTTCCAGTGGCTGACTGAAGCGCAGAGCACCAATCTCAAGCCGGACAAACTCGTCGAAGTCGAAGCCGAACTCGCCGACATCTTCATCTACCTGATCCGCACCGCCGACAAGCTCGACATCGATCTCGTCGCGGCGGCGAAAAAAAAGATCGAGCACAACGAACAGAAATACCCGGCCGAACAGGTGCGGGGTAGTGCAAAGAAGTACACGGAGTATTAACACCGAAGTAAGCGCATCGTTTGGGTAGGAAGTGCGCTATCTGGTTTGTTAAACGGATTTGTATGACTAACGTCATAGCTAGCGCTATGATTGGTTCTGATCTCCTGCAAGCCGCGTTTAGACAAATCCCAAAGGAAGCCGCCATGCCCCACTATCCTGTCGATGCCATCCGCAACATCGTCCTGGTGGGCCAAAGCGGTAGCGGTAAGACCACGCTGGTCGAGGCCTTGCTGTATCGCGCGGGTGTCATCGGCGCGCCCGGCGCGGTGACGAAGGGCAACACCGTCTGTGACTTCAGTCCCTTGGAAAAGGTCTACTGCCATTCGCTGTCGTCCAGCGTGGTGAGTTTCGATCACAACCGGTTGCACATCAATCTCATCGATACACCCGGCCTGCCGGACTTCATCGGTCAGTCCATCGCCGCCTTGCCCGCGGTGGAAACGGTGGCGGTGGTGGTGGATGCCGTGGCGGGCATTGAACCGGTCACGCGGCGCATGCTGGAGTGGGCCGCGGCACGCAAGTTGTGCCGGCTTGTCATCATCAATCGTATCGACGCACCCGGCGCGAAACTCGCGGACCTGGTGGCATCGCTCCGCGACGAGTTCGGTCCCGAGTGTCTGCCGCTGAATCTGCCGGCGAACGGTAACGCGGTGGTGGTGGACTGTTTCTTCACGCCCGAGGGCGCGGCGGATTTCTCTTCGGTCAGCGAAGCGCACAGTCGCATCATCGATCAGGTGGTCGAGGTCGACGAAGAACTCATGGCGGTCTATCTGGAGCAGGGTGAGGCGCTGGCGCCAGAGCAATTGCATCAGCCCTTCGAGCAGGCGTTGCGCGAAGGCCATCTGGTGCCGATTTGTTTTGTCTCTGGGCAAACCGGTGTCGGCGTGCCGGAACTGCTGGAGATCTTCGAGCGCCTGATGCCGAATCCGCTGGAGGCTAACCCGCCGGCCTTTCTCATCGGTGAAGGCGCGGCGGCTCAGCCATACGCTGTTGTGCCGGACCCCGGGAAGCACGTGGTCGCGCATGTGTTCAAGGTGATGGCCGACCCGTTCGTCGGCAAGCTCGGCGTGTTCCGCATTCATCAGGGCACGGTAACCAAGTCCAGCCAATTATTCGCCGGCGACGGCCGCAAGCCGTTCAAGGTGGCGCATCTGTTCAACCTGCAGGGCAACAAACAGATCGAAGTCGACGCCGGGATTGCCGGTGACATCTGCGCGGTGGCCAAGGTCGAGGAACTGCACTTCGATGCCGTGCTGCACGATTCGCACGAGGCGGATTATCTGCATCTTAAACCGCTGCCATTTCCGGTGCAGGTGTTCGGTCTGGCGGTGGTGGCGGGCAGCCGCGGTGATGAGCAGCGGCTGTCCGGTGCATTGGCGCGGCTGGTGGAGGAGGACCCTTGCCTGCACCTGGAGCAGGACAGCGAGCAGAATGAAATGGTGCTGCGCGGCCTCGGTGAGTTGCACTTGCGCGTGGCCTTGGAGCAACTGAAGGAACGCTTCAAGATCGAAGCGCAGACCCGTCCGCCGCGTATCGCTTTCCGTGAGACCATTTCGGCAGCGGCTGAAGGCCACAATCGCCACAAGAAACAGACCGGCGGCGCCGGCCAGTTCGGCGAAGTGTTTTTGCGCGTGGCGCCGCTGGAACGCGGCGCGGGATTTCGCTTTGTCGACGCGGTGAAAGGCGGCGTGATTCCCGGGCAGTTCATTCCGGCGGTGGAGAAAGGCGTGCGGCAGGCGCTGCACGGTGGTGTGGTCGCCGGTTTTCCGCTGCAGGACATCGAGGTCACGGTTTACGACGGCAAGCATCACACAGTGGATTCAAAAGAGGTGGCTTTCAGTGCCGCCGGCAAGAAAGCCTTTCTCGACGCGGTACGCAAAGCCAATCCCATACTGCTTGAGCCCATCATCCGTCTGGTGCTGACGGTGCCGAATGATCACATGGGTGCGCTGACCGGTGATCTGACCGCGCGTCGCGGTCACGTTCTCGGTACGCGCGCTTCTTCCAACGGACGACTGATCCTCGACGCATTGGCGCCGCTGGCGGAACTCAAGGATTACGCGGGCAAGTTCAAATCCATCACCGCCGGTCAGGGCGGCTTCACGCTCGAATTCAGTCACTACGAACCGGCACCGGCAAAACTCCAATCCGAGCTGGCGGCACAATGGCGGCCGAAAGCGGAGGAAGAATAGCTGTATCTACTTTGGCGGCATTGATACGACATACCACAACCAGACCAATAGACGTCCTGCGGATGAGTCGTCATAACCGGAATGCAAGAAGGTGAGTTATGATCGGTCATCAGGTATTACTGCCGCTGTCAATTCGAGGTTGCCATGAAGCCATTGAAACACGAAGCGGAGTTGGTCAAGGAAGCGATCCACGCCGGGATGATCTATGGCGAGAAGCGCGGCGTCGTCGAGTTTGAGCCGACCGATTCGGCGCATGAGAAAATCGAATATATCTATCGCCTGCTGGTTCACGACAAAGTTATTCAGCCACTGCCGGAGGATCAGGTCTCGCAGAAATCCATGCGGCACAAGCTGGCACTGTGGTTTTCCAGGCAATTGCCCAAGGATCACCCGCTGCTGAAATAGCCCGAGGCCGGCGCAGTGTCGCAGCGCAACTGTAGATTGGATAGTAACAGTTGTTTATAATTCAGTGATTACAATACCACGCTGCCGCATGTCATAATAACCATCAGACTCCTGCCATCGTGACTGAACTCCTGCGCGATGATGTGGTCACAAATCTGCCCGGCCGCCGATCCTACATCGGCAATCCCTGGTTAGTACACTCTATTGCCAAGCAGAGGAAATCACCCCATGAAACAACTCATCGCAACGCTGCTTGTCCTGTCAGCCGCCATCGTATTGATCGGCTGTGCCTCCAATCTCTCTGGCGATTCCTATTCGCGCGACGAGGCACGCGTGCCGCAGCAGGTCCAGTACGCCGCTGTTCAGCAGGTGCGGCCGGTGAAGATCGAAGGCACCAAGACGCCGATCGGTGCGGGCGCCGGCGCGGTCATCGGCGGCATCGCCGGCAGCACGGCCGGTGGCGGTCGGGGTAGCGCGGTCGCGGCCGCGGCGGGTGCTGTGGCAGGCGGTTTGTTAGGCGCGGCAGCCGAAGAAGGCATCACCCGCGAGCAGGGCGTGGAGGTGACGGTGCGCTATGACAACGGTCAGACCATCGCCATCGTCCAGGCCGCATCCAAGGACGAAACCTTCAAAGTCGGCGACAGGGTGCGCGTGCTCACTGTCAACGACAACACCCGCGTCAGCCACTGAGCGTCGCACGCTGTCTTACTGCCGGGAGCACACCCACAGCGCGCCCGGCAGACTTGTGCAGTCTCCATCTCATCTTCTTGCGCGGCTTCCCGGCGTCATTCAGCCGCTATTCAGGCTCGCGGATCTAGTCTATTGCGCAAGCGCATCCTGCGTCATGATTGTGGGTGAACGTTTTGCAACCGAATAGACACAGGCTTGAGGAGGCCACCATGTTGATGCCGATCCGTTCCAAACCGGGTGTCTGGCTGGCACTGCTCATGTTGGCGCTGACCGTCTGCGCGGACAGCGCCTTCGCCGATCCGCCGTCGCGTGTCGCGCGGCTCAGTGTCCTGCATGGCGATGTCAGCTTCTCTCCGGCGGGCGAAGACAGCTGGCACGCGGCGAATCTCAATCGGCCACTGGTCAGCGGCGACAAGCTCTACACCGACCGCGACGCGCGTGCCGAACTCGACCTCGGCGCGGTGACCGTGCGTTTGGATGAACGCAGCAGCTTCAGCATTCTTGACCTGGATGATCGCACCGCTCAACTCGAACTGACACAAGGCACTCTCAACCTGCACGTGCACAAGCTTTACGGCGATCAGCGCTACGAAGTGGACACGCCGACGCTGGCCTTCGTCATCAGCCAGCCCGGCGAATACCGCATCGATATCGCGGCGCATGGCAACACCACGCGTGTGACGGTATTCGACGGCGCCGGCGATGTCTTTGGCGAAGGCGACGCGCGCTATCGCGTGGACCAACGCCAGTCCTACCGCTTCAACGACAGCCGGCTGCGCGATGTCGCCGTGCTGGATCTGCCGCGCCCCGATGATTTCGACAACTGGTGTTTCGCGCGCGATGAGCGTGATGACAATTCGCTGTCGCGCCGTTACGTGTCGGACGAGGTGATCGGCGCTGCCGATCTCGACGAATACGGCGCTTGGGATGACATGCCGGATTACGGCACGATCTGGTTTCCTGCACGTGTCGCCACTGGCTGGGCGCCGTACCGCAGCGGCTATTGGGCCTGGATCGATCCCTGGGGTTGGACCTGGGTGGACAACGCGCCCTGGGGTTTCGCGCCGTTTCACTATGGCCGCTGGGTGTACGTCGGCAACCGCTGGGGCTGGCTGCCGGGACCGGTCGCGCTGGAATTCGTCGCGGCGTAGTTGTTCCTCAATCGCTGCTTCGCGAGGCATTGACCAAGTGGGCGAAGACCACTCCGGCGCGATCCTGGTCGTCGATGATGAAGAGCCGATCCGCAACGCCCTGAAGCGGTT
>JBGPWJ010000015.1:0-18634 GCA_041492115.1 Gammaproteobacteria bacterium | reverse complement strand
GGCCGATATAGCAGAACGGACAGATGTAGTCCGAGAACACCGTGACACGCAATTCGGGTTTCGCGGTATCCGGCATGGGACACACCTCGCTGGGCGGACCGGCCGGACAATGCAACCGGTCCGGCATCGCTGTTGAAGGGATGACCGTAGTGGTCCGTTTCAGTCTACCCGCATCCGCCGCTGCCAACCACCCGACTGCACCTGACCCGGGGCATGGTCTATAGTTAAGACAATCCCCCCACAGAAGGAGCATGCCTCATGAGCGTCGCAACACGCCTGGTCGGTGCATTCACCCTGCTGCTTGCCGTCACCCCGTTCGCTACTCACGCCGAGCAGTCCCAGTCCTTCGGCGATTACGTGATCCACTACAACGCCTTTGCAACCGGTGACCTGTCGCCCGCCATCGCCAAGACTTATGGCATCACGCGCAGCAAGAACCGGGCACTGCTCAATGTGACCGTCCTGAAAAAGATGCTCGGTACCATCGGCCAGCCTGTCACTGCCACGGTCAAAGCCACCGCCACCAATATGAGCCGCCAGTTGCAGACGCTCGACCCACGCGAGGTGCATGAGGGTAATGCGATCTATTACCTTACAGAGGTCAATGTCAGTGACCAGGAGACCATGGAGTTCAACATCGATGTCACGCCCACCGGGCATGACCAGACCGCGCACATCCAGTTCCGGCAGCAGTTTTTCACGCACTGATATTTGTTCGACAGCCACGCCCATGACTCCCTCTCCCAACGGGAGAGGGGACTTTTATACATAGTATGGTGCAATCTCATCATCCACAGCCTCAAGCCTTTTGCTCCAGCCCCCGAACCTGCACCCGCAGCATCCACAACAGGCCCAGACCGGGCAGCGCAATAATGAAAGTGTCGAAGAAGAATTGTTGCCAGCCCAGTCGCTCAACCATCACGCCCGCCACCGGTCCGACGAACACCCGGCCAATCGCGGACAGCGCTGACAGCAGGGCGTACTGCGTGGCCGTGTAACGGTGATCGCACAAGGCCATCAGCAGCGCGACGAAGGCCGCCGTGCCCATACCTCCGGTGAAATTCTCGAAGGCCACCGCGCCTATCATCAGCGGCATGCTCTTGCCCACCGCAGCGAGCAGCATGAAGCCGAGATTGGACACCGCCTGCAAAATACCGAACAACAGCAGGGCGCGGTACAGGCCCAGGCCCGCGAGCAAGGTACCACCGAACACCGCGCCGACGATCGTCGTCACGATGCTCAGCGTCTTGTAGACGACGCCGATTTCGGTGAGCGTAAATTCGGGACCCTTGAGCAGAAAGGCCATGATCAGCGAGCCGGCAAAGGCATCACCGAGTTTGTAGAGCACGATCAGTATCAGCAGCAGCGCGGCCGCCGGCCGCGTCGTGAACTCCAGAAACGGTTTGACCACCGCATCACTCAGGCTGCGCGGCATACTGGCCGGCGTCTCTGGCTCGGGACCGAGCAGCGTTCCCAGCACACCGACCGCCATGGTCGCGGACATCAGCAGATACATGGCCGACCAGCCGATGCGGTCGGCGAGAATCAGCGCCAGTCCGCCCGACACCAGCATCGCCAGACGATAACCGCCGACCGACGCCGCGGCACCGATGCCGCGTTCGCGCGGCCGCAGCACATCGGCGCGATAGGCATCCACGGCGATGTCCTGCGAGGCAGAGAGAAATGCGGCGATCAGCGCCGCCAGTCCAAGTACGCCGGGTGTGGCGGTGGGATTGAACAGTGCCATCGCGGCAATAGCCGCACTCAACAGCAATTGCGCGACTAGCAGCCAGCCGCGGCGCCGGCCGAGCAGCGGCGGCACATAGCGATCCATGAACGGCGCCCAGAGAAATTTATAGACATAGGGCTGACCGATCAGACTGAGAAATCCGATGGTGACGATGTCGACGCCGGATTGCGCGAACCAAGCCTGCAGGGTGCCGCCGACCAGCGCCAGCGGTAGGCCGGAGGAGAAGCCCAACAGCAGGGTGGCGCCGACGCGGCGATTGGAAAAGAGCTGCAACCAGTCGCGCGCTGTTGAGGTAGTCACGCGCGCGGCCTAGCTTTCAAGGTCGTAATCGATGATCAGCGGCGCATGGTCGGAGAAGCGCTGCGCTTTATAGATGGCGGCCTTGCGCACCTTGTCGATCAGCCCCGGCGTGGTCACCTGATAATCGATGCGCCAGCCGACGTTCTTGGCCCACGCTTGGCCGCGGTTCGACCACCAAGTGTATTGATCGGGTTCCTGATTGACGACGCGGAAGGCATCGACAAAACCGGCCGGCCCGAACAATTCGTCCAGCCAGGCGCGTTCCTCGGGCAGGAAGCCGGAGTTCTTCTGATTGGAGCGCCAGTTCTTCAGATCGATATTCTTGTGCGCGATGTTCCAGTCGCCGCAGAGGATGTACTCGCGGCGTTTCTTGCGCAGGGCCTTGAGCACCGGCATGAAGCGCGCGAGAAAATCGAACTTCACCGCCTGCCGCTCTTCGCTTGACGAGCCGGAGGGCAGATACAGCGAGATCACCGAGAGCTTGCCGAAATCGGCCTGGATGAAACGTCCCTCGGCATCCATGTCCGGCCAGCCCAGTCCGTAAGTGACATGGTCCGGTTCGCGCTTGCAGAACAGTGCCACGCCGCTGTAACCCTTCTTCTGCGCATCGTGGAAATAGCAGTGATAACCGTCCGGAATGTGCAGGCCGCTGCTGAGCTGGTGCTCCTGCGCCTTGGTCTCCTGCAGACACACCACATCGGCACGCTGCTGCGCCAGCCACTCGAAGCAGCCCTTGCTGGCGGCGGAGCGGATACCGTTGACGTTGAGTGTGATGACGCGCATGCAGTTGGTCCGGGATAGATGACGGTGTATGATACATGACAGGGCAAAGAGAAAAGATAAAAGGGCAAAGACCGACGCGTCGCCAGCCCTTTTATCTTTCCTCTTTCATCTTTCCTCTTCAACCATGAAAGACTACCAACGCGAGTTCCTCGATTTCGCCATCAGTGCCGGCGTGCTGCGCTTCGGCAGTTTCACGCTCAAGTCCGGGCGTACCAGCCCCTACTTTTTCAACAGCGGTCTGTTCAACACCGGCGCGCGGCTGGCGCGGCTCGGCCGCTATTACGCGCAGGCCATCGTCGAATCCGGTATCGGCTTCGACATGCTGTTCGGCCCGGCCTACAAAGGTATTCCGTTGGTCTGTGCCGTGGCCATCGCCTTGGCCGAACACCACGCTCGCGACCTGCCCTACGCCTTCAACCGCAAAGAGGCCAAGGATCATGGTGAGGGCGGCAACATCGTCGGCAGCGCGCTGGTCGGCCGTGTGCTGATCATCGACGACGTGATTACCGCCGGCACGGCGGTGCGTGAATCCTTCGACATTCTGCGCGCCGCCGGTGCGACGGCGGCTGGTGTGGTGATCTCGCTGGACCGCCAGGAACGTGGCAAGGGTGAACGCTCCGCCATTAAAGAGGTCGAACAGGATCACGGCGTGCGTGTCGCGAGCATCGTGGGTCTCGCGGAGCTGGTGGACTATCTGGCGGAGCAGGACGGCATGGCGCAGGCACTGGCGGATATTCGCGCCTACCGCGAACAGTATGGCGTGTGAAGCTGATGGCCGCTTATCCGAATATCAGCTTGATCCCAAGCAGCAGAGTGACGATCTCGAAACCGCGCTTCACCCAGCGGTTGCCTTTGACGATGGCGAAATGCGCGCCCAGATAACCGCCGATCAGCGACCCGAGCAGCAGTGCCGGCAACCATGACCATTGAATGGTACCGAGCAGACCAAGCGTGACAGCGCCGGCGCCATTCCAGAACAGACCGACCAGCACCAGGGTGTAGGCGACGGCACGGCGATAGTCGAGTCCGAACCAGCGGATCAGCCACAGGGTCACGAACAGGCCGGTGCCCGAGGTCAGGGAACCGTTCAGCACGCCGATCAGGAACAGCACCGCACCACCGCGCAGATAACCACCCCGGTCGCGGTGCTGCGGCACATGGGTCTGCCCGAGACCGGGATTGAGCCAGGAATACAGACCGAGGCCGGCGGTCAGCACACCCAGCGCCAGTTGCGCGCTGCGATCCGGGACACGCAGGATCACGCTCGCCCCCAGCACCACGCCCGGTACACCGGTGGCCAGAATGAACAGCGTGAAGCGCCGCTCCAGGGCGTCTTCCCTTAAGTGCCGCAGCGTCGCGCCGATACCCAGAGCGACGCTGGCAACCTTGTGGGTGGCCAGCGCGACGCCGAAGGGCAGGCCGAGAAAGATCAGTGCCGGCAGTTGCAGCAGCCCGGCGCCGCCCCCGGCGAAAGCGGAAAACACATTCGCAGTTAACGACACCAGGAACAGCAGAACTTGTTCGGTAGGATTCAAAAGGCCATCATATCGGCGAGGACGGGAGACCGTATCATCCCGCAACGGGCTGGGATAGCAAAGCCCCCGGCGTTCCCTGCATCTTTACCGGTCTACTCAGGAGCAGCGCCACGCGCGCAGGTATACGCATGAACATTCGACTCGCACACTTTATCAACGCACTGCTGTTCGGCATCACCTTGCTGACGATGCTTGGCGCCAACGCTGCCGAAACGCACAAGACCTACCGCTGGGTCGACAAGCAGGGCAACGTCTTTTATGGCGACAAGATTCCACCGGAATACGCCGCACAGGGCAGCAAGGAACTCAGCGGACAGGGCGTCGTGGTCAAGACCAATGCACCGCCGCTGACTGAGGAGCAACGCGCCGAAGTGCAGCGTCAGGAAAAGCTCAAGGCCGAGCAGGACCGCATCGCCAAAGAAAAGAGCGCCCATGACCGCATGCTGCTCAGCACCTTCAGCACCGAAGAGGATCTGATCATGACGCGCAACGGCAAGGTGGCGTCCATTGATGCCATGATCAACGCCACCAAGAGCCGCAATCAGAGCCTGCAAAAAAGCCTGGCGGAGATGCGCGCCACCGCCGCGGAACGCGAGCGCAATGGTCAGATAATCCCCGACAAGCTGCGCAAGGACATCGCGGGGATGCGCACCCAGATCAAGGACAATCTCAGCTACATCGCATCCAAGCAACGTGAGCAGGAAGAGCTGCGCACGCAATTCGAGACTGACCTGGGGCGCTTCCGCGTACTCAAGGCCGCGCAGATCGAGGCCCTGAAAAAGACCGGCAATGCGCCGTCCGGGAAACCATAGGGGCGGGTTTCAAGCCCACTCCGGCTTGCAATACTCCGTCATCAACCCCGGATCAGCGTCCCCACGCCCTCATCGGTAAACAGCTCCAGCAGCACCGCATGCGCGACCCGGCCGTCGATGATATGGGCCGCTTTCACGCCGGCCTGCACGGCATCCAGGGCGCAGCGGATCTTCGGCAGCATGCCGCCGTGGATGGTGCCATCCGCGATCAGCGCGTCCACCTGTTGCGCGGACAGGCCCGATAACAGATTGCCATCCTTGTCCAGCAGGCCCTGAATGTTGGTGAGCAGCATCAGCTTCTCGGCATGCAGCACCTCGGCGAGCTTGCCGGCCACCAGATCGGCGTTGATGTTGTAGGAATGCCCATCGGGACCGACGCCGATCGGCGCGATCACCGGAATGAAATTACCGCGCGTGAGCATGTCGATGATACCGGGATCGATGCTCGCCACCGCGCCGACGTGGCCGATATCAATGATTTCAGGCTCGTTCAACTCCGGACTGTTGCGGGTCAGCGTCAGCTTGCGTGCATGAATCAGCCCGCCGTCCTTGCCGGTGAGACCGACCGCCACACCGCCGTGGCGATTGATGAGATTGACGATCTCCTTGTTCACCAGTCCGCCCAGCACCATCTCCACCACGTCCATGGTTTCGCTGTCGGTGACGCGCATGCCCTGCACGAATTCACTTGTCTTGCCGATGCGCTTGAGATGCTCGCCGATCTGCGGCCCGCCACCGTGCACCACCACCGGATTGATGCCGACCAGTTTCATCAACACGATGTCGCGGGCGAAACCCTGCTTGAGCGACTCCTCCACCATGGCGTTGCCGCCGTACTTGATCACCAGTGTCTTGCCGGCAAAACGCCGGATATAAGGCAAGGCCTCACTGAGGACGTGAGCGACGTTTTTGGCGGCGGCGGGGGTCAGGGACATGGGTGGTTAAGATAAAAGAGAAAAGAGCAAAGAGCAAAGAAGAATTGACATGGAGGTTGCCTTTACACTTTCCCCTTTCATCTTTTCTCTGCCTCAAAACGGCAGCTTCAACCCCGGCTCCAATCCCAGCAGCAAGGACCGGAACAGCTCCTGTATGCGTTGCAGCGACGTTTCATCATCGGCCTCGAAGCGCAGCACCAGGCAGGGCGTGGTGTTCGAGGCGCGCACCAGACCCCAACCGTCTTCGAAATCAGCGCGTAGGCCGTCGATGGTCGAGATGCGCGCCTTGTCGAAGTGTACCTGCTCCAGCAGCCGCACCATGAAGCGGTGATGTTCGCCCTCCGCCATGCGTACGTTCAGCTCCGGCGTGTTGACGCTGTCCGGCAGGGCCGCGAAGATTTTGTGCGTGCTGCGCGGATCGTTGGACAGCACTTCCAGCAGGCGCGCGGCGGTGTACAGACCGTCGTCGAAACCGAACCAGCGTTCCTTGAAGAAGGTGTGGCCGCTCATCTCGCCGGCCAGCAGGGCGCCAGTCTCGCGCATCTTGGCCTTGATGAGCGAATGGCCGGTCTTCCACATCAGCGGCTTGCCGCCGTGGCCGCGGATGATGCGATCAAGGTGCCGCGAGCACTTCACGTCATAGATGATATCGCCGCCCGGATTCCGCGACAGCACATCCATGGCGAGCAGCATCAGCACCCGGTCCGGCCAGATGATCTTGCCGCCGGAACTGATCACGCCGAGCCGGTCACCGTCGCCGTCGAAGGCCAGACCGATGTCGGCCTGCTGTTCCTCCACGGCCTTGATCAGGTCGAGCAGATTTTCCGGGTGACTGGGGTCGGGATGATGGTTGGGGAAGTTGCCGTCGATCTCGCAGTACAGCTCGCTGACCTCGCAGCCCAGCGCACGCAGCAGCCGCGGCGCCAACTCGCCGGCCACACCGTTGCCGCAATCCACCACCACCCGCATCGGCCGCGCCACGCGCACGTCGCTGGTGATGCGTTCGAGATAATCGCGCGCCACGTCCACGGTCTGCAAGGTACCGGCACCGCTGCTGTAGTCGCGGCTCTGGACGCGGGCCAGCAACGCCTGGATGGTATCGCCCGACAGTGTTTCGCCAGCCAGGACGATCTTCAGGCCGTTGTACTCCGGCGGATTGTGACTGCCGGTGAGCATGACGCCGGAGCTGCTGTCCAGATAATGCGTCGCGAAATAGAGAACCGGCGTCGGCACGCGCCCGATATCGGTAACGTTCATGCCCGCGGCGCGCAAGCCTTTGCTGAGCGCCTCGGAAAGTTCCGGACCGGACAGCCGGCCGTCGCGCGCCACGATCATGCCCTGCTGGCCGCGCGCCGCCGCTTCGCTGCCGATGGCGCGACCGATTTCGAAGACGCTGGCCGGGGTCAGGCTCTTGCCGACAACACCGCGGATGTCATAGGCACGGAAGATGGTCGGGTCGACGGCGACCGGTGCGGCATTGCCCGCCGGCACAGACGCGGCCGGGGATTCACCGCGGGCCGGCGCGCCACTCGCGGACAGTTGCGGTGTAACGGCCAATTCGTGCGCCATGCGCGTGAGCAATTCGACCGTACCTTTGCAGTCCGCCACGCGCACCGGATACTCGCGCCGCACCCTACCCTCGCCGAGATCCTTGACGAGATTGATGATGCTCACCAGATCACCGCGCAGCGCGCCGCCCAACACGCGCACCAGGACCAGCACGGCGGCGGCGAACAAGGCCAGCAGCAACGCATAAACCGTCAATTCACGCCACAGCCCGCTGCTACTCTCGCCACTGGCGGTGACGCTGGGCCAATAGGCCAACTGCCAGCGTGTGCCGTCGATGTCGACGACGCGCGGTGCCGGATCATCCGCGCCGGGCGCTGCACCGCGGGCGGCGAGTACCAGATGCTTGCTGTCCTGGACGGGCTGCCAGATTTCGATGTGTCCCGCGGGATTTTTCAGCTTGTCGAGCTGCTGCTGCTGCATCGCCACCGGATAACTCACCAGCAGATGACCGACACTGCGCCGGCCGGTGGCGCTGAGGATGCGGCGCACGAGATCGATGTGCTGTTGCGGCTTGCCGAACTGATGCACCTCGGCGGGCGGCGGCGTTTCCTTCAGCTCCGCCTCATGCAACAGCGCGAGGCAGGCATAACCGAGCTGCACCGGACCGCTGTTGTCAACTTCCTCCAGACCGGGCGGCAACAGCCGCACGCGCAGCGCGGCGGGAAAATAATTTTGCAGTTCAAGTTCCTTGACATGCTGGCGCGCCGCATCGTTGCCGGCCATCAGGTCCGCCAGCAGAGGGTCCTTGACCAGGCCATCCATGGTCGCTTCGGTCAGGGCGAACGGGGTTTCGATACTGTTTTTCAGACTCTCGACCACCACATCAACCTGCGCCTGATGGCCGCGGTCAATGAGTCCGACGAAGGCAAAATTGTAAAACACCATCAGCAACGCGAGCGTCACCGCGCCGGCCGCGATCAACAAGACGCCCATGCGCCCCAGGCTCATGTCGGCCGAGGCCAGCTGGCGTGGCCAGGGCAGCTTGATGCGCGGGAGCTTGGGGATGTGTTTCATACTGGAGTCATATGCTGCAGAACAGGCTGGAGGAGGGGAATTCCATGTCGGCGTGGTGTTATCTGTCTGCTCACTGCCGGCCGCTGTGGCCGAAGCCACCCGCGCCGCGCTGCGATGCGCTGAACTCTTCGACCACTTCAAAGGCGGGTCGCAGCACCGGGACGAACACCATCTGTGCGATGCGCTCGCCGATCTCGATAGTAAAGGACTCGCTGCCCCGATTCCAGCACGACACGAACAACTGACCCTGATAATCCGAGTCAATCAGACCCACCAGATTGCCAAGCACGATGCCATGCTTGTGCCCCAGACCGGAGCGCGGCAACAACACCGCCGCGTAGCCGGGATCGCCGATGTGAATGGCGATGCCGGTCGGAACCAGGCGGGTTTCGCCCGGTGCCAATAGCAGCGCTACCTCCAGACAGGCGCGCAGGTCCAAACCGGCGGAGCCGTCAGTGGCGTAATGCGGCAGCGGAAACGCCTTGCCGATACGCGGGTCGAGGATCTTGACTTGGATGGTCTGCATGGGGTTCCAAGAGAACAGGGTAAAGATAAAAGGGCAAAGCCAGTTCAACGGCTCCGCATTCTTTTCTCTTTTATCTTTTCCCTTTGCTCTGCCTCAATTCGTAACGCTGCGCGATCACGCCGATTAATTCCCGCGCCAGCCGTTCCTTGCCGGCCAACGGCAGTTCGGCACCGCCATCCTGCCAGAACAGTTGCAGGGCATTGGTATCGCTGTCGAAGCCGCTGTCCGCGCACCCAACCCAGTTGGCGGCGATCATATCCACGGCCTTGGCCACGCGCTTGGCCTGGGCATTTTCGATCAGATTCTCAGTCTCGGCGGCAAAGCCCACCGTGAACGGCGGCGCCGGCAGCGCCGCGACACTGGCCAGGATATCCGACGTGCGCCGCAAGCTCAGTGTCAATTCCGGCGCCGTTTTTTTCAGCTTGCCGGTCTGGGCCGTCTCGGGGCGGTAATCTGCCACCGCGGCGGCGGCGACGAAGATATCACAGCCCGGTGCCCGCGCCAGTACCGCATCATACATATCCTGTGCGCTCAGCACCGTGATGCATTCCACACGCGCCGGGGGCGTCAGCGCCACCGGCCCGCTCACCAGCGTGACCTGCGCCCCGGCTTCGGCCGCGGCCGCGGCCACGGCATAGCCCATCTTGCCGCTGCTGCGGTTGCTGATGAAACGCACTGCGTCGATGTCTTCGCGGGTCGGCCCGGCCGTCACCAACATCCTCATGCCGGCCAGCAGGCCGGTCTCAAACAGCCCGGCGACCTGCTCCAGCAACTGCTCCGGTTCCAGCATCCGCCCCGGGCCGGATTCACCGCAGGCCAGATCGCCCTGCCCCGGTCCAAACAGGTGGATGCCGCGCGCGTGCAGCACGCGGACATTGTCCTGGGTAGCGGGATTGGTCCACATCACCTGATTCATGGCCGGGGCCAACACCAGCGGCGCGGTGCTGGCGAGGCAGAGAGTGCTGAGCAGGTCATCGGCCCGACCGTGGGCCAGCTTGGCCATGAAATCCGCGCTGGCCGGCGCGACCAGCACCGCGTCCGCCCAGCGCGCCAACTCGATGTGGCCCATGGCCGCTTCGGCCGAAGGGTCGAGCAGATCCGTGCGCACCGGCTGGCCGGACAGCGCCTGCAAGGTCAGCGGGGTGATGAACTCACACGCGGCCCGCGTCATCACCACCCGCACACTCGCGCCGGCAGCGCGCAAGCGCCGCACCAGATCGGCGCTCTTGTACGCGGCAATGCCGCCGGTGATACCGAGTAGGATGCGCTTGTTGGTCAGAGCGAGCATGGGCGGGAGTTTAGCAAAAAATCCGTGTCGGGGCGGGGAATGCCGCCGGGACCGGGCAGCAGGTATACAGCCTGATACGCGCGTTCAGCCGCGGCGTTTATTCGAACTTCACGGAGGTGCCGGACCAGATAGCTTCTTGGCCCTCTTTGCCTGCAATGCCACCCCGATCGCCGGTTGCGCCCAACGGCGCATGGTCTCTGCATCTTCAAACACCTCGGGCGGGGCTTCGTAATAGTGCAGAGTGACTGTCTTGCCGCGCGCGACATAGGTGAACGGACTGAGTCCACGCGCCGCGAACTCGCGGCTCGTGACAGCGTCCGCTTTGAAATACAGACGATCGTCAACGATGATGGCGAAGAAGATGTCGCCGTGATAAATGCCATGGCCGCCAAACATGGCGCGTGCACGAACCGCACCGAGCGAAACCAGCTGTTCGAGCACGAAGTCGACGAACTCACTCTGTCGGGACATGACCTGATCTTAGCCGGAGTGCGTGCCCGTGGGGCAATATGCTCTAACGCCGAAGGTGGCAAGCGCGCTGCGGGACGCATGCAGGGTGCTAAGGTCATCCGCATAGAATGCCAGACCCCATGTCAGGAAATACACCAGGCGATAACCTGCCCTATACCAACGCAGCGCAGCACGACAATGAGTCATTTATCTCGCCACTCCTCAAGTCAAACCCGTTCTTGATCCGACAGACAGTCCGGCAGATACTTGCCGCTCTCAACTTGCCACCAGATACTGCCATAACGACACGGAGGTCGTCACATGCCTATCACCGATTGGCCGCTCGCCGAGCGGCCGCGCGAGAAACTGCTGTTGCACGGACCAACTGCATTGTCCGATGCGGAACTGCTCGCTATTTTTCTCCGCACCGGGGTGCGCGGCAAAACCGCCGTAGATGTTGCACGAGAACTCTTGACGGCCTTCGGCGGACTGCGCGCGCTGCTCGAGGCCGACACCAAGCGCTTCTGCCAGCAACCGGGCCTGGGCAGCGCCAAGTTCGCCCAGTTGCAGGCGGTGCTGGAAATGGGCCGGCGTCATCTGCGTGAAACTCTGCAACGCGGCGATGCCCTATCCAACCCGGCCGATACCCGTGCCTATCTCAGCGCCCGGCTGCGCGGTTACGGCCATGAGGTGTTTGCCTGCCTGTTTCTCGATAACCGCCACCGGGTCATCCATTACGCGGAGCTGTTCCACGGCACTCTGGACGGCACCAGCGTACATCCGCGTGAGGTGCTCAAGCAGGCCCTGGCGCATAATGCGGCGGCGCTGATCCTGGCGCACAACCACCCTTCCGGCGTCGCCGAGCCGAGCCGCGCCGATGAACACCTGACGTGCCGGTTGCGCGACGCCCTGGCACTGGTCGATATCCGGGTGCTTGACCATATCGTGATCGGCGATGGCGCTAGTGTTTCGTTCGCGGAGCGGGGACTGCTGTGACGATTGTGGCGATAAGCGGGAGCAGAGCCGCGTTAAGTTCCCTCACCCTGGCCCTCTCCCAAGGGGAGAGGGAACTTAATTCCAAACTGTGGTAACTCGCACTTAAGTTACTTAAGCCGCTGTTATTCCGCGCATTGACTTGTAAAGTTCGACCGGTCACTATTGCGGCCCGCACCAGGAAAAGCTTGCCACCCGCCGGTCAACCTGATATAAAACGCGGCTCCATTTACATACACAGACCGTCTCACGACGATCCCGACCAGGAAATCCGTCATGTCCAGAGTTTGTCAGATCACCGGCAAGCGTCCCATCTCCGGGAACAACGTTTCGCATGCCAATAACAGAACCCGTCGGCGCTTTCTGCCGAACCTGCACACCCACCGCTTCTGGGTCGAGGGCGAGCGTCGCTTTGTGCGGCTGCGGCTGTCCACCAAGGGCATGCGCATGATCGACAAGCTCGGCATCGAAGCCGTGCTGGCCGACCTGCGCGAGCGCGGCATCAAGGTTTAAGGGGAACTCTCATGCGTGACAAGATCAAACTCGTGTCCAGTGCCGGTACCGGCCACTTCTACACCACCACCAAGAACAAGCGCACCATGCCGGATAAGTTCGAGATCAAGAAGTTCGATCCCGTGGTCCGTCAGCATGTGATGTACAAAGAGGCGAAGATCAAATAATCGATCGCTGCCAACCAGAAAAAAACCCGCCATTGGCGGGTTTTTTTCTGGGCGTTACCGGCGGGTTCTCAGGCCGATTGCGCCGGCAAGGTATAGCCGCGCAAGGCCTGCGCGAAATCCTGCAGGGCCTTGATGCCGGTCGCCTCGGCCTGCGTGCACCAGTCCTGCAAGGCCTGCAGCAGATGCTCGTGGCTGGCGGTGGAACGGGCCCACACCGCCTGCAGTCGCTGGCGATGCTGGATAACAGTCTTCAGTACCTGGCTGCGGCTCAAGACACTGTCCAGTTTGAGTTGGGCCTTGTCATCCAGCAGCGTGGTCTCGCGCACCATCAGGCCACGGGTCTTTTTCAGCAGCGCGCGGAACGAGTCGTCGGCGCGGTGCATTTCCTCTTTCAGCACCGGCACCAGCACCTCTTTGGCGTAACGCGCGGTGACGTGCAAGCGGTTGATGATCACGGCCCGCACGGTGTCCATGTCGATAGACTGCTTTTCAGCATCGATGACCGGCGTGGGCGCGACCTTCTTGACGCGTGCCAAGCCAAGGATTTCGAGGAGGCGGATGTACAACCAACCGATATCGAACTCCCAGGGCTTGCTCGACAGCTTAGCGGAACTCGGGAAGGCGTGGTGGTTGTTGTGCAGTTCCTCACCACCGACCAGAATGCCCCAGGGTGAGATGTTGGTGGCGGCGTCGGCGCACTCGTAGTTGCGATAGCCCCGCCAGTGGCCGATGCCGTTGATGACGCCGGCGGCGAAGAACGGGATCCAGATCATCTGCACTGCCCAGACGGTGATGCCGGCTGCGCCGAACAGCAGCAGGTCGATGAAGAACATCAGCAGGATGCCCTTGCCCTCGTGCCGGTAGATATTGCGTTCCACCCAGTCGTCGGGCGCGCCGCGGCCGTAGTGTTCGCTGATCTCTTTGTCCTTTGACGCCACGCGATACAACTCCGCGCCCTGCCACAGCACCTTGCGGATGCCGAGTACCTGCGGGCTGTGCGGATCGTTGGGGGTTTCGCACTTGGCGTGGTGCTTGCGGTGCACGGCGATCCACTCACGCGTCACCATGCCGGTGCTGAGCCAGAGCCAGAAGCGGAACAAGTGACTGGCAATCGGGTGCAGTTCCAGCGCGTGGTGGGCCTGGTGGCGATGCAGATAGATGGTGACGCTGGCGATGGTCAGGTGGGTGAAGAGCAGGGCTGCGCCAACATAACCCCAGAAAGAAAAGTGCAGAATACCGTCGTACATTAAGATACCTCTTGTTGCTAAGGACGCGTGCGCACTACGACGCAGCTCGGACTGATAAACCACTATAGTGGATGCCCCCGTCCGAGTCCACCTTGGGGGCAGATTCAATGAAGCACAAAGCACGCCATATTCTGGTGTTTCGTATAAAATACAGGCTCATGAACACATCTGCCCGCGCGCGCCCTGCCATTATTCCGCCGCTGTGACAATTGAATACCGGCGCGCTGCTCGGCGATACTGTGGATTCGATCCTGACCCACTACTGAAGAAGAACTTTTGAAAACAACACCCAGTATGCGCAGCATCTTCATTGGCCGACAACCGATCTACGATCGCGCGCTGCAGGTGTACGCCTATGAACTCCTGTACCGCAGCGGTGAGGAAAATTCGGCGGGCTTGCCGGATGGCGATGCCGCCACCTCACAGGTCATCCTCAATGCCTTTACCGAGATCGGCATCGAGAACCTAGTCGGCCAACACCTTGCCTTCATTAACCTGACCCGCGGCTTCATCATCGGCGACAACCCGCTGCCGCTGACGCAGGGCAAGGTGGTGCTGGAGGTTCTGGAAGACATCGTGGTCGACGACGCACTGATCGACGCTGTGCGCAAACTCTCCCAGGCAGGTTATCTGATCGCGCTCGACGATTTCATTTTTCACGAAAGTCTGCGACCATTGGTCGATATCGCCGACATCATCAAGATCGATGTGCGCGCGCTGACTCGCGAGACGGTCAGCACCCATGTCACTGAACTGCGCCGCTCCAAGGCCCGGCTGCTCGCCGAGAAAGTCGAAACCCAGGAAGAATTCGAATACTACAAAGACCTGGGCTTCGATTATTTCCAGGGCTATTTTTTCAGCCACCCCAAGGTCATCACGCGCCACGCCATCCCGGCCAACCGCCTGGCCATCCTGCGCCTGCTGGGCCGGCTGCACGATCCCGACGTTGCTATCAAAGAACTGGAAGAACTGATCGGCCAGGACGTGTCGTTGAGTTACCGGCTGCTGCGCTACATCAACTCGGCGTTCTTCGCCCTGCCGAGGAAGGTTGAATCACTTCACCAGGCGATCGTCTACCTGGGCAACGCGTCGATCAAGACCTGGGTGACGCTGATTGCGCTGTCCGGCATCGACGACAAGCCGAGTGAATTGCTGACCGTGGCCCTGGTGCGCGGCAAGATGTGCGAACTGCTCGCTGAGCGATTGAAACTGCCCGACAAGGACAGCTATTTCATCGTCGGCCTGTTCTCGGCGCTCGACGCCATGATGGACGCGCCGCTCGCGCAGGTCGTGGAAAACCTGCCGCTCAGCCCAATGGTCGTGGCCGCGTTGCTGAAGCACGAAGGCCAGGCCGGGCAGGCGCTGCACTGCACGCTCGCGTACGAACAGAGCGAATGGGATCAGATAGATTGCAGACGCATGGAGGAAAGCGTGATCGTGCAGTCTTATCTGGACGCCGTCGCCTGGGCCGACCAGGCGATGAAGGAGCTGACATGAGCAATCTCCCTGCCTATAGAGTGATGGAACTTACCCGCCCCAAGGCCGGTCTATGCCTGGCAACGCCAGATCACTCACGATATTGTAATCGCCCATGGACAATCTGATCAGCGTAGAACATCTGTATCGTTACTACGGCGCCACCTGCGCCGTGCGTGACGTCAACTTTGAATTGCGCAAGGGCCAAGTACTGGGTTTCCTGGGACCGAATGGCGCCGGCAAATCCACCACCATGCAGATTCTCAGCGGCAACCTCGCGCCCAGCGCCGGCCGCGTCATGATCAACGGCATCGATCTGCTCGATCAACCCAAGCGCGCCAAGGCCGAGCTCGGCTATCTGCCGGAACAGCCGCCGCTGTACCGCGAACTCACCGTCGATGAATACCTGTGGTTCTGCGCGCGCCTCAACCGCATTCCGCGCACGCGCCGCCGCGCCGCCGTGGCTACCGCCAAGCAGCGCTGCGGCCTGACCGAGGTCGGCGCGCGCCTGATCGGCAATTTATCGAAGGGCTATCAGCAGCGCGTCGGCATCGCCCAGGCCATCATTCACACGCCCAAGGTGGTGATCCTCGACGAACCCACCGTCGGCCTTGATCCGATTCAGATCCGCGAGATCCGCACCCTGATCCGCGAACTCGGCCAGGAGCACGGCATCATTCTGTCAACACACATCCTCCCCGAAGTACAAGCGGTGTGCACGCATGTGCAGATCATCCACCAGGGCACGTTGGTATTCGCCGACAGCATCGCCGGCCTGGACTCGCGCATGCGCGGCACGCATTTGCTGGTGGGGTTGCGGCATCCACCGTCCACCGAAACCTTGCAGGCCATACCCGGCGTGCAGAGCATCGAGACACTTGATGATGGACGCCTGCGCCTGGGTTATACCGACGGAAAGAACACGGCCGATGCACTCGCGATACGCGCCACACTCAATGGCTGGGGTCTTTATGAACTCAGCCCGGAACGCATGAGCCTGGAGCAGATTTTCGTCGAACTGACCTGCAAAGAACCGGGCGCCGCCACGCACGAGGCCGCCGCATGATCTTCACCATCGCCGCCCGCGAACTCAAGAGCCTGTTTCTGTCACCGCTGGCCTGGGCGATACTCGCCGTGGTGCAGCTGATCCTGGCCTATATCTTTCTGGTCAGCGTTGACCAGTTCCTCGAAGTGCAGCCGCGGCTGATCGGCATGACCGACGCGCCGGGCGTCACCGACATCATCGCTGCGCCGCTGTTCGGCACCGCCGCCGTGGTGTTGCTGCTGGTGGCGCCGCTGCTGACCATGCGCCTGGTCAGCGAAGAGCACCGCAACCGCACGCTGAGTCTGCTGCTGTCGGCGCCGGTGTCGATGACCGAGATCATCCTCGGCAAATACCTCGGCATTCTGCTGTTCCTGCTGGTGATGCTGGGCATGCTGGCGCTGATGCCGCTGTCGCTGCTGGTCGGCGGCAGCCTGGATTTCGGCAAACTCTGCGCCGGACTGCTCGGTCTCGGACTGTTGCTGGCGGCATTCGCCGCCGCGGGTCTGTTCATGTCCACACTCACCACCCAGCCGACCGTCGCTGCGATCAGCACCTTCGGCCTGCTGTTGCTGCTCTGGATCATCGACTGGACCTCCGGCGCTCGCGCCGAAGTCAGCGGCGTATTGAATTACCTGTCACTGACCCGGCACTACGAACCCATGCTCAAAGGCATGTTCAACAGCGTCGACATCGCCTATTACCTGCTGTTCATCATCACCTTCCTGGTGCTGTCAGTGCGACGCCTCGACGCGGAGCGATTGCAACATTGAAAAACAACTTCCTTAGCCGCAAATAAACCGATGCAAGTCACTCCGAAATCACGTCTCCATATCCGCCTGCAGAACATCGCCTTCGTGGTCTTGTTCCTCGCCGCCATGGGGCTGCTCGCCTGGCTCAGTACGCGTTATACCTACCAGGCCGACTGGAGCGCCGGCGCGCGCAACACCTTGTCCGAGCCCAGCCGCCTGCTGCTCGGCACACTCAAGGGTCCGATCGAAATCACCGCCTTCGCCAGCGACAACGCCATGCTGCGCAAGCGCATCAGCAATCTGGTCGGGCGCTATCAACGTTATAAAAGCGACCTGAAGCTGGTGTTCGTCGATCCGAACAGCGACCCCGAACGCACCCGCGCCCAGGGCATCAGTCTGGACGGCGAGTTGCTGGTCAGCTATCACGGCCGCAGTGAAAAACTCCAGGAACACACCGAGCAGGGCCTGAGCAATGCGCTGCAGCGCGTCGGCCGCCAGGCGCAACGCTGGATCGTGTTCCTTGAAGGTCACGGCGAACGTAATCCGCACGGTCAGGCCAATCACGATCTCGGCTCCTTCGTGCAGGAACTGGAGCACAAGGGCCTGACCGTTCAGGCGGTGAATCTGGCGCAGAATCCGTCGATCCCGCTGAACACCACCGTGTTGGTGCTGGCCGGCCCGCAGGTCGATCTGCTGCCGGGCGAAACCAAACTCATCGATGAATACCTCGACAAGGGCGGCAACCTGCTGTGGCTCGCCGACCCCGGCAAGCAGCACGGCCTGGAAGGCATCGGTGAACATCTCGGCGTGCACTTTCTGCCCGGCGTGGTGGTGGACGCCAACACCCAATTGTTCGGCATCGACAACCCGGCCTTCGCGCTGGTGCCCGAGTATCCCAACCATCCGATCACGCGCGATCTGAAAACGCTGACCCTGTTTCCGCAGGCTGCGGCCATCGATTTCAAAGCGCTGCCGCCCTGGCAGGGTTCGGAATTTCTCACCACACTGCCGCGCACCTGGAACGAGACCGGCCCCTTGAGCGGTGAAATCCGCCGCGACGAGGACCGCGACGAACATGCGGGCCCATTGACGCTCGGCGTCAGCCTGACACGCGAACTGGACAACGCCGCGAAACCCAAAGACAACAAAACGGCGGCGCACACAGAGGACACTGTTTCGCAGCGCGTAGTCGTCGTCGGTGATGGCGATTTCCTCTCCAACGCCTACCTCGGCAACGGCGGCAATCTCAACCTCGGCCTGAACATCTTTAATTGGCTGGCGCACGACGACAGCTTCATCGCCATCCCCGCCAAGACCGCGCCCGACACCAGCCTGAACCTCTCCAAGATCGCAACCGGCAGCATCGGTCTCGGCTTCCTGATCGTACTGCCCTTGCTGCTGCTCGGCAGCGGTCTTGTGATCTGGCTGAAACGTCGCAAGCGCTGAAGCCATGACCACACGCGGCCTACTCAATCTGCTGTT
>JBGPWJ010000245.1:0-3993 GCA_041492115.1 Gammaproteobacteria bacterium | reverse complement strand
TGACACCCTTCTCGCGCAGCTCATGGACGATACGCCGGCTGCCGAACTTGCCACGTCGGACGTTCATGACTTGTGCAACGAAACGCTGCTCTGACAACCAGCCGCGCGCCTGCAATTCGTCCAATACTTTTACAAGCTCAGCCTCATCGTCGGCAAAGCGCGCCAGTTTATGTTCCAGCTCAGCGCGACTGTGCTCGCGCCGTGACAGATAATTCAGGGCGCGGGCCTTCAGACCCGGTTGCGGCCTTGCCATGCGCCGCGCCCTGTTGCCTCAGCGCGCCGGACTCAGGCTTCCGCCTCGGCCTCGGCCGGCTGTTCATGCTCACGCACAGCCGGCTTCACCAGCAGCTTGGCGCGGATCTTACCTTCAATGTCGCGGGCCATGTCCGGATGGGCTTTGAGGAACTCGCGGGCATTGTCCTTGCCCTGGCCAATGCGCTCGCCATTGCAGCTGTACCAGGCGCCGGATTTCTCGACGAAGCCGTGCGTCACGCCGAGTTCGATGAGCTCTCCCTCGCGCGAGATGCCCGCACCATAGAGAATCTCGAAGTTGGCCTCTCTGAACGGCGGCGCCACCTTGTTTTTGACCACTTTGACACGCGTCTCGTTGCCGATGACTTCGTCGCCCTTCTTGATGGCGCCGGTGCGGCGGATGTCGAGACGCACCGAGGCATAAAACTTCAGCGCGTTGCCGCCGGTAGTGGTCTCAGGGTTGCCGAACATCACGCCGATCTTCATGCGGATCTGGTTGATGAAGATCACCAGCGTATTGGACCGCTTGATGTTGGCGGTGAGCTTGCGCAGCGCCTGACTCATCAGACGCGCCTGCAGGCCCATGTGCGAATCGCCCATATCGCCTTCGATTTCGGCCTTGGGTGTGAGCGCCGCGACCGAATCGATCACCACGATGTCCACCGAACTGGAACGTACCAGCATGTCGGCGATTTCCAGTGCCTGTTCGCCGTTGTCGGGCTGCGAGACCAAAAGGTCGTCGACGTTGACGCCCAACTTCTGGGCGTAGGTCGGATCGAGCGCATGCTCGGCGTCGATGAAGGCGGCCGTGCCGCCCAGCTTCTGAATCTCGGCGATGACCTGCAAGGTCAACGTGGTCTTACCCGAGGACTCCGGACCGTAAATCTCCACCACGCGACCGCGCGGCAGACCGCCGATGCCGAGCGCGATATCCAGACCCAGCGAACCGGTCGATACCACATCGACATCGCGCACCGCGCCAACATCACCCATACGCATCACGGCACCCTTGCCGAACTGCCGTTCAATCTGGCTGAGCGCCGCGCTCAGCGCCTTCTTACGATTGTCATCCATTGCATATCTCCCGTGATCTGATTAAGGAAAAGCGACTCCATGCTCTTCGTGAGAATTGACCCGGGCATTATTCCACAGAACGCCACTCACGGCATAGGGCGCCCGGGGCCTTCGTTGGGTTCAAAGAATGGAGACACCCCTAAGTCTTGTGTTGCAGCGACCAGCGTTCCAGAACCTGATAACACGCGCCTTCCGGCGTGGTGACGGATTCGACCAGGGCAAAGCTGTCCACTTCCCAGTCGATCGGTTCGATATCCCGCACCGGCAGCGGCCGGTCGACCTTGCGAGCCAAGGTCATATGCGCCTGATAAGGGCGTGCCTCGGGTGAAAACCCACACGTTAACAGCGCGGCATTGAGATTCTGCACCAGCGTCAGCAGTGCCTCGGGCTGTTGCGACGGACCCAGCCAAAGAATGCGCGGTAACGGCCAATGACCGATGCGCTGCAGGCTAAGCCTGAAGGGCTGCGCCTGAATCCCGATCGCCGCCTGTACATAACAGTCACGCTGCCCGCGTATAACGGGTCCAAGAAAAGCCAGGGTAATATGGAGATTCTGCGCGGGGACCCGTTTGGCGCGTTTACCGATCAGCTTATGTGCGCGACTGTCGATGGTTTCCTGCATGGCCGCGTCCGGCCAGAGCGCAAAGAACAGCCGCTGACGGTCAGGCGTCGTTGAAGACACACAGCACACCCTGCAGGGCGGCGGCCACTGCCTGCCGGCGTACCGCCTCCCGGTCGCCGTTGAACTGTTGTTGCGCGACGCGCACTGCGCCGCTACGCCGCGCCCAGGCGAACCACACCAGCCCCACCGGCTTGTCCGGAGAGCCGCCACCCGGCCCGGCAATACCGGTGATGGCCAGCGAGACATCGGCAGGACTGTGCCCCAACGCACCGCTCGCCAACTCCCGCGCGGTCTGTTCACTCACCGCGCCGAAATCCTTGAGGGTGGCGGCGCGCACATCCAGGAGTTCCCGTTTGGCAGCATCGCTATACGTCACAAAGCCGCGGTCGAACCAAGCCGAACTGCCGGCGATGTCGGTCAGCAATTTGGCGACCCATCCGCCCGTGCACGATTCGGCGGTCGCCAGCTTCCATTCGCGCGCCTGCAAGGCCCGGCCGAGTTGTGCGGCGAGGTCGATCAGTTCGTCATCGGTCATGGGCTAAGTGTCGCTGAGCGCGTTACCCGTGGCAAGGCCAGGTTGAGGTGAGGGTTTTTCTGTATTCCGCCGCACACCCTTTTCGCTACACTAGCACCCCATGGCTACCACACCCGATACCGTCACCGCACCGACCCCAGTGATGCAGCAATACCTGCGTATCAAGGCGCAGCACCCTGACACCTTGCTGTTCTACCGCATGGGAGATTTCTATGAGTTGTTCTATGAGGACGCGCGCAAGGCCGCGCGGTTGCTCGACATCACGCTGACTGCGCGCGGCCAGTCCGGCGGCGAACCGATACCGATGGCCGGCGTGCCCTACCATGCCGCCGAGCAATACCTCGCCCGGCTGGTGCGGCTCGGCGAATCGGTGGCGCTATGCGAGCAGATCGGCGACCCGGCGACCGCCAAAGGCCCGGTGGAACGCCGGGTGATGCGCATCCTCACGCCCGGCACACTGACCGATGAAGCGCTGCTCGATGAACGCCGCGAGAATCTGCTCATGGCCCTGCACCGGCAGGACGCGCACTACGGTCTGGCAGTGCTGGAGCTCAGCACCGGCCGCTTCACTGTCCAGGAACTGCTCGGCGACGAGGCACTGCTCAGCGAACTGGCGCGGCTGCAACCGGCTGAGCTGTTGGTCAGCGAAGACGGCACCCTGCCGGAAGCAGTGCGCGATCGCCCCGGCCTGCGCCGTCTGCCGCCCTGGCATTTCGACACGGACAGCGCCACGCGGCTGCTGTGCGCGCAATTCGCCACGCATGATCTCAGCGGTTTCGGCGTTGCCGAACTTAAGCTAGCGCTCGGCGCCGCCGGCGCCCTGCTGCAATACGTGCGCGACACACAACGCAGCGCTATGCCGCACCTGCGCGGCCTGACAGTGGAACGACGCAGCGACAGCATCCTGCTGGACGCCGCCAGCCGCCGCAACCTGGAACTGGAAAGCAGCCTGTCCGGCAATAACGAACACACTCTCGCCGGTGCCCTCGACCGCACCGCCACGGCCATGGGCAGCCGTTGCCTGCGGCGCTGGATCAATCGACCAATCCGCAATCATGGCGTGCTGCAACAGCGTTATCACGCCATCGGCACACTGCTGGAATCGCAAGCCTATGAAAGTCTGCACCCGATCCTGCGCGGCATCGGCGATATCGAACGCATCCTGGCCCGCGTCGCCCTGAAGTCGGCGCGACCGCGCGATCTCGCCGCGTTGCGCAATGCGCTCGGCCGGTTGCCCGAACTGCACGAAGTCTTGAGCACGGCCGACTCACCCCTGCTTACCACGCTGGCGCTGAGTATTGGCACGCATCCCGAAGGCCACGCGCTGTTGCAGCGGGCCATCATCGACACGCCGCCGCAATTGATCCGCGACGGCGGCGTGATCGCGCCCGGCTATGACACCGAGCTCGACGAATTGCGCGCGCTGAGCGAACACGCGGATCAATACCTGATCGATCTGGAAACGCGCGAACGCGCCCGCAGCGGCATCGCCAATCTGAAAGTCAGCTAC
>JBGPWJ010000002.1:0-32478 GCA_041492115.1 Gammaproteobacteria bacterium | reverse complement strand
GGGTCGCCCTGACGCGCCGCCAGCACCACGAGCACCGCCAGACCGGCGAGCGCACCGGCCGCGCCGATCAGGTGGCTGATGCCGTTGAGTCGCTCACCCTTGTACATAGGTAGATGTCCGGATAATCCATGCCCCGTGAGCCTTTCATCACCCCAGCGCCGGAAACAATCCTTTCATGCCATTGGCGATGAACTCAATGGCAATCGCCATCAATATAAGCCCCATGATGCGCGTGAAGATATTGATGCCGGTCTGGCTGACATGCCGGGATATCCACGGGACGAGTTGCAACACCGTCCACAGCACGCCCGCCAGAATCAGGATATCGATCCCCATCATCAGATAATGACTCACGCCCGCATCCTTGTGCGCATAGAGAATCACCGTGCTGATGGCGCCCGGCCCGGCCAGCAGCGGCATAGCCAGTGGCACCACGGCCACGGATGTCTTGGATTCGCTTTCGCGCGCCTCCTCCTTGGTGTGCGACACCGGACTGATGCGCGCCTGCACCATGGAGACCGCCATCAGCATGATAAGTATCCCGCCACCAACCGTGAATGAGTTGATGGTGATACCGAAGAAGAGCAGCACTCTCTCACCGAACATCAGCGACACCAGCAGGATCGTCGTGACCGCAACCACGATGATCCGAGTGATGCGTTTGCGCTCATCATCCTGCACATCAGACGTCAGCGCGACGAAAATAGGTATGGCGCCGAACGGGTTGACGATGGCCAGCAGGCCGATCAGAAATTTTGTGTATTCAGTGTAATCCATGGGTGCTCTGATAGGCTGCGGGTTAAGCCGCATTGAAAAGGAGAGTCCCCTCTCCCGACGGGAGAGGGCCAGGGTGAGGGGGAATCAATTCAAGGCTTCACCCGGGCTACTTTCGTCAGCATCAGAAAGGCATGCCCTTAACCGAGCCTAATCGAGAAGCCAAGTGTTATCAAGAGGACAACGGTGCTGGCCCTGCCGGCGTGTGCCGGGTTATGCTCACGGCTGGTCACCCTGCAAGTGTCACTATGCTGTACGGTCAGAATCGTGATGAGATCCGCCGCGTTTATTACACGGCCTGGAACAAACATCAGCAGGGCCTGCCGCTCGCAGCGTTGGAGCAGCAACTGATCGCGGTCATCGGTCTGCACCCTGAATATCACGCCCTGCTCGCGGATCACGATGCCGCTCTGGCGCGCGACTTCACGCCCGAGATGGGCCAGACCAATCCGTTTCTGCACATGGGCATGCACCTCGCCATCCGTGAGCAACTCGCCACGGATCGTCCCGCCGGAATTACCGAGGCCTTCGGGGCATTGATGGCGCGCGTGCAGGATGCCCACGAGGCCGAGCATCGCATGATGGAATGCCTCGGCGAGGCCTTGTGGCAGGCCCAACGCAGCGGACAGGCGCCGGACGAGGCGCGTTATCTGGAGTGTCTGCGGCAGCTAGCCGGCGGCTGAGGCAGCAGCTAATCGTCTGCCTTGAGCTGCGCGAGCATGCTCTGCAGTTCCCGCGCGTCGGTGAAGAAGCGGTCCAGGTTGTGGCTGGAACTGATTCTGAAGGCCGGTGGTTTCAATATGCCATCGAATTCCGGCAGCGCCGTGAATTCCATGCCGGCGACATAATGCGTCAGCAGACCCAGGCCGATCAGGATGCCGGCAATCGCACTGCTTATCAGCAGACGCGGGCGCGGCCGGTGCGCCGAACTGAAACGCAGATGCGCGGCGAACAGTGCCGACAACAGCGCGAACGCGCCGGCGTAATTGAGAATATCCGCCGACAGTTCCGCCGCCAGCGCGAATCGGTAGTATTCGAGGAGAATGTCGTAGACCATCCACGCCAGCAGCGCCAGTGTGGCGATCACGCCATGCGCGAAGAAGGCCGGGCGGTGCGCGAATACGCGACTCGCTAGGGCCCAGCCGCCGGCCCATGTCAGCACCATGATGATCGTCACGAACACATAGAACAGCAGCTGTGCCGGCTTTGGTTGCGTGTAGGTATTCCAGCTCATCTGCACGAACAGGGCGACGGCGCTCACCAGCAGCAGTGCCGCGAGGACCCGACCGCGATTGATGGAACGGCCGCTCGCGTCGCCGTTGCGCTGATCGATCAGCGTCATGGTCACGGCGTAACCGGCGCGGCGCAGGCGCAGCTGCGTATGGCCGATGCGCAAGCCTGTTTCGTCTGCCAGCGCAGTACGCGCGACGCGCCGACCGTCGGCCGACAGATAGATGCCGTTGTCACTCTGCGTATCGACCACGCACAACTTTCCCTCGGCATCGCGTTCGATGGCCAGATGGTGCGGCGAGACATACAGGTCATCGATGATGACGGCGCAGTCATAGGCGCGGCCGATGCAGGCCGGGAACGACGTAAGACGGACCCGCTCGGTCACCCGGCCGGCGCGATCGAGCACCTCGACGACGATCAGTTCGTCCATGCGATGGCATCCAGATAGGCGCGTGTGAAGCGCAGGGCGTTGTCGAAACTGACGCCGGCCAGCGCAACGGAAGCCTGCAGACCTTCCGTGTTGCTGTCGAGCGTCGCCACCTTGAGTTCGACGTCGTACAGGCCGTCCATTTTCAGATAGCGGCGCAGACACAGCACAGCCTTGAGCCGAACGCCCTTGTTGGCGACGAAGTCGGTGTGACAGAGGTATTTGCTGACGTCTTCCTTACCCGCCATGATGGGATTGTAGGGCTTGCTGAAATATTTTTCGTAGAGCATGTAGAAGCGGAAGCGGTTGAGCTGATCGGAACTGATCAGATCATATTTGTAACTGACAATGCCGGTATTCTGGGTACGCGAAAGATAGAGATCATCATCCGTGGCGCACTGCTGGATGACCGTCACGAACAGGTTGTCATGCTGGCGGTTGGAATCGCCCCAGCACTTGATGTAGGGCCCGATCTTGCCCGGCACGCGGTAATGCCCCATGACGGCGGTCGGCAGCGGCGCGGCCAGCAGCCGCGACATGTAGCTGTCCTGATTGCGCAGCAACTCCGCGCGGACCTGCGCCAATCCGGGCGCGGCGTGCGTATCGGCCGGTGTGCCTTCGATCAGCTTGCTCACATACGCCGCCGGCACCAGGAAGCTGACCTGATTGCCGGCAGTGGCGACATTCACGCCGATGACTCTGCCGTCCGCCAGCAGGGCCGGACCGCCGCTCATGCCCGCGTTGATGGAGCCGGTGAAATGAATCTTCTCGTACAGTGATTCCTGAAGCAGGCCGCTGTAGGTGCCTTCAACGATGGTCATGCCCAGATCCAGCGGCGAGCCGAGCGCATACACACGGAACCCCTTCATGATCGGCCCACTGTTCAGACCGAGATGATTGGACACCGCCACATCGGTGCGCACCAGCGCGAGATCATGCACAACATCGAAGTTGAGCACGCGCAGCGCGCCGATCTTGCCGTTCGGGTGCACGATCTCGGCGCGGTACTGACCGGGCTTTTGAATCAGATCGGAGATGACGTGGTAGTTGGTGACGATGCGGCCGTCGTCGCTGACCAGAAAACCGGAACCCAGTACCGCCCGCGCGCCGGTCGATGCTTCGAGGATGCGGATCTGGACGATACTGTCCTTGTAGCGGTCGAACACCTCCTGCGTCTCGGGCTGCACCGCCCACAGCGCCTTGCTCAGCAGGCACAGCAGCAGCACAACCAATCCCCGCACACCTCTCCCGTTCATTGTCCTGTCCACTGCGCGGAACGCGATTATCTTTGCACCGCGCCCTGGGTCTTCACCACACTCATGGCCGTGGCGATCATGCCGCCAAGGTCGGCGAGGTTGCCGGGCAGGATCAGCGTATTGCCTTTCTGCGCGACATGTTAACAGTTATTACGCCGTTGTGGAGTGCCGCGGCACGACCTGATAGCGCATGAAGCTTCCTATGATCCATTCGAAAGTGCTGCGCAGGATCACGACACCGGCGCAGCACCATTACCGCGTCGCAGCAGATAAACCAGGAGGCCGAGCACGGCAAGCACGCCAACGCCGATCAGGTAAGGCTCGATCAGTTTCAGCCAGACCAGCACCTGCTCCATGTGCTGCCCGAGACGGTAAACGCCATAACCCCAGACACCGACCCACAATGCCGCGCCGAGCGCGTTGAAAACCAGGAACCGGGACCATGACATGCCGCCGAAACCGGCAACCACACCATTGAGCTGGCGCAGCACTTCCAGGAACCGGGCGACAATGACGATGCCGCCGCCGTAGCGGGCAAAGAATCGCTCCACGTGTTCGAGATGCGCGGCCCGTAATCCTGCACGACCGCCGTGCCGCAACACCAGTTTGCGTCCGCCATACCGGCCGATGGCGTAGCCGATATTGTCGCCAAGCACCGCGGCCGTCCACGCGACCATCACCAGCACCGCGATGTGCATGTCGCCGCGGGCAGCAAGCAATCCGCCGGCGATGATCATGGTCTGCCCCGGCGCAGGCATGCCGAAACCCTCCACCAGCACCATGCCGAACACGGCGAAATAGCCGTATTGGTGCAGGTAGGGACTGGCGAGATCAAGATAATGTGTCAGCACACAGTGGATTCATTTTTTGATGGGTTATTCAGCTGCCCGACAGTCCCGCCCGATGAGTTCCAGAGGAACTCCGTCTCCCCCTCGTAAGCGGGGCAGTGGGTATTTGCTGCGATCAGCAAGAATACAGTCTATCGGAAACACCATAACTAAGAACATATTTTACAATCATCGCGGAAGCTCCGAATTCAGTGAGAATCTGCCGGAGTTGCCTTTACGACGAATGACCGACTTCGGCGGTTCCGGTCATTCGCGACAGCCACTGGAAAGGCGCGGGCGCCATCGCGCAACACCGCGCCGGGTTGCGAATATTCCGGCTAAGGCGAAGATACGTCGGGGGGAGGAGGAGGCGGTGTTCCTGCCGGGGGACGCGGTATGCCGGGGGGCGGCGGTGGCGGGTAGGATGCCGGGCGTGATTGCCTGTAGGTACGGCCGGAAACGGGAACCTTGTGGCCTTTGGCGTACATGCACTGTACGTAGCCGATGTCATAACGGCGTTGCACGCCGTAACCCGAGGCCTGCGCGGATTCAGTTCCTGCCAGACCGCCCACCAGGAGTCCGGTGCCAGCACCCACCCCAGCACCTTCGTGCCCACCGATGGCTGCACCCGCAGCAGCGCCCACCAGCGTGCCGACCACGGCACTCTTCACCCCGCTATCGCTGGCAGCCTGGCTGGGCGTTACGCCGCCAACGCTTTCGAGGGCGTAGTGCCGGCATTCCATATCATCGGCGTGAAATTGGTCGAAGCTCTTCCCGGTACCAGGCAACACCATCATGCTGGGGCCGCTCGGCATCGTGACGCAGGCGGCGATCAGCAACGGCAAGGCAAGCGCTGAAATCTTTGTCGATAGGTTCACGTTTATCTCTCCTCGCGCGGCACGGTGTCTGGCTGTGGGGCGACGGCCTGCCAGCCTCCCGGGCACTGCTTCACATAGGGGTAATAGCCTTGCGGATCGGCGCAGTAATACCAGTAAGCTGACGCCTGGGGCGCTGGCGCCACACTGTCCTCGCGCTCAATGTATTCCGTGGGGCTGTCAGGAACCGTCACCACCGATGGGGGATAGTAATAGGGAGGATAGTAGTAAGGACTGGGGTAATACCCGGGACCAAACCAGAAGGGGTCGACGATAATTCCGACGCCCACATGACCATGCCCGCCGTGCCCGCCGTGCCCGCGGTCCCCCATGGACACGCCGCTCATGCCCACCAGGAACATTCCCAACAATAATGCCGACCACCATCTCGGTTTGTACATAAGGGCCTCCTTGATGTCTCGACTCTCCATCATTCCGACGCCACAAGATGCGTCATGGAGGCGCGCGGCCTTCCGCTGTGGCACTTCGATACCGTGCAAGGTAGAGGCGACCGTTCCATTACTTATCCAACAGGGCAAGACTGCTCAAACAAACGGGGCCAGCTCTATGACTCTTAAGTGGCGATCGATGCGCCTCAGATTTCTCTCGCCGCTGTACCGTTGAGCAACATTTTAGCCTGAGGACCTGAATGTGAGCTGAACGTCATTGCGAGCAGAGCATCTGCGCATAGAACGGCCTAATAATCTGAGCAGCCATACAAGTGGGATTTTGACTTGAGTTGGGCACAATAGGCCAATTACCCGCAACCTTATGATGACCGGTTTCGGAAATTCTGCACCCCGTCGCGACTGGCCGCTTCGGGTCGGTACCGCCTGATGGATGTGGGTGTGAAATTTGTCGGCTCTTCACTCCAGAATGGCCATTAACAAGTTCTTGTGCAGTCTGGCGCCGCACTCTGCCCGTTGGCACATGCCGCCGCGCAAGACTAAACCAATGAGCGATAACCTAACAAGTTATTCAAGAAACCCATGTGTATAGAGGCTATGATGAAATTCTATCTTAATGATTATGATAGCGGAACTTCAAAGGGTCAAAATTACTCCCTAGCCGGAGACCTGGGCGCGCCGCCCGACGGTTACTGAATTTTTACGTCGAGAGACTAATTAGTGAAACTGGCGGGCGGCTTCTCGGCTCCTTACTACACCGGACTATCGCCAATGCTGGCTATGCGCCACTCGACAGTCACCGCCACCCCACCAGTTGTCTAATCGATATGTACGTGAATGTGGGCGTCTTCATACCCATTCCCGCAACATATTGGCCGGGATCCCTATGGTCGAAATAATTGGATTCTCTCTATATCAAATAGGTCCGTTGGATGAACTCAACTGGCTCATGAGCAATTGCATGTCGGTAGCCATAAGTCCTGATTTGTTCATTGCTGACCCCATAAACGTTGCCATCGCTGTCGCCAGCCCGCTCGTACCAGCCGTGGACTGCATCATGGTGCCGCCACCGCCCATCATTCCACCGCCCATGCCGGCCATGGTGATAGACGTGCCACCCATCTTGCCGTTCATGATACCGTCGGATGCATCCTGCATCATGTCCGTGATCAGCGCCGCCGGATCGGTCATGCTGATGGTAAGCGCGTACTGAGACATGGCGGCAATCGTTATGCCGTAGTTCTTCATGCTCGTAGTTGCAGTGCTGCCGGATCCAGATACGGCCGCGTTCATCGGTGCTGTATGGAGGATGTCGGAGACCATGAAGTAATTACCCACCGCCGTGTTGGCTGCTGTGATGTTGGCATCTGTCATGCCGCCCGTCATTACCTGGGCCCGTGCCTGGGCCATGGACGTAAGGGGTGTCATCTCAATGCCCGTTACCGTGGCTCCGTTCGCAATGCTCGGAACGACGGCGGTCATAACATCGCCTGTTAACATGGTCATGGTCGTGCTGGTTGCCAAGTCATCATACGAACCGCCGAGCATCTTGAGCATGACAGGACCGGAATAGGCACCGAGGGACAGGCTGAAGCTGCCCACACTGTTCGTGGGTCCGCTGGCCAGCTGCGCACCCATCGTTCCGCCAGTCACCGCGTAGGCCATGACCGTCGTGTTGTTCATCGTTCCGTTGAATACCGAACCACTGACCATCCCGTTTACCGGTGTTCCTCCTCCATTCTGAATGGTACCAGTCGACGAGGCAGTCAACTGGCTCATGAGTGCCTGCATGTCCTGCGCGGTCACCCCTGATTTATTCATGGGGGACGAGATGAAGGTCGCCATTTCCATCGCAAGTCCACTCGTTCCCGCCGTTGTGGTCATCATGGAACTGCCGGCCATCATCCCGCCCATCACGACCGGCGAATTTCCCATCATGCCGTTCATGACGCCGTCCGATGCGTCGTTCATCATGGCGGTGACCATGCTGGACGAGGAGGTCATTCCCATGTCCTTTGCCGACTGAGACATGGCCGCTATGGCCATCCCGTAGTTTTCCATATCCTGGGTTGCCGTGCCGCTCGAACCGGATGTCAGCGGGTTCATGGGCTGCGTATGCAGGATGTCGTTCACCATAAAGTAATTGCCCACGGACGTGTTCGCCGCAGCGATGTTCGTTCCGGTCATGCCACCCGCCATGTTGCTAGCCATGGCTTGGGCCATGGAGGTGAGCGGTGTTACCTGAATGTTGGTTACGGTTGCGCCGCTCGTGACCGGGGGCGTGACCGCAGTCATCACATCGCCGGGAGACAGGGTTTTTGTTGCACCGGTTGCTTCATCCATGAACGTTCCGCCACTCAATTGCAGCATTACCGGACCTGAATAGGTGCCGATCGAAATATGAAAATTGCCCTGTGAGTCCGTCGTTCCGCTAGCCAGTTGGGTGCCTATGGTCCCGTTAGTGACGGCAAATACCGTTACCGTCCCTCCACTAACCGGTCCCTTGACCGCCGTACCGCTGATCATTCCGCCACTTGTAGCAGGAGTTGTCGCACTGCCACCGGCGCCGCCTCCGCAACCAGAAAGAAGCGACAGTGAGCCGATTAAAAGAGTGAGAGCCAGCATTGCCTTGAGATACGTGTTCCTGCGCATGGTATGTGTACTCCATAAGTAAAACTAATTATTACTGCAATTTATATTTAGACGAGGCAACGAAGAAAGGTTACAAATAACTTCACGACGAGATATTTCCTTGCTGTCGTCTCATCTATCCTTGAGAACGGCGACGCATGATAATTATCGGTTTCAAGCAAAGGATAATCGTGAAAGAATCACCTCCTTGGCTAAAATCTCGACATTGAAACGTGCAGTCACTGCGGCGTTGTGATGAAGGAGATAGCCTGCATTGATAATCCGGTGGTTATCTAACAGATCCTCAATGTTGGATGTTGACCTGAACAATGCTGCATGCCTGAAAAAGGTATGCGTACATATGCCATAGCGCGCCTAATGATTCATTGACAATAATCAATAGGAACTAAATACAGAATGGTTAAAGGTTTTTCTGAAGACGATCGAGCCAAGCTGCGAAGAGCCGGCCCCGGAAATCTGAACAGCGGGATAAGTGTAATCACCACATACTCGCGGTCCTAATGACCTCATGGTCGCATTCCTTGTTGAATTGCCAGTATCCATAAATCCGTCAATGACCGCTTTCTGGAAATTCAGTGCCTCGTCGCGAGTGACGGCTCCGGGTCCATTCCATTAGCCTGGGTCTGGTTGAGACAGAAGTGCCTGCATACGCTGTGTCGGCTTCCCATTCAACTTCGGTCATTGATGGCGTGCTCGAACTGGGGATCTGACAGACAACCCAAGGCCAATAGCCGCCATTCAATTGGCAGCCCTATTACAGAATGGTTGAATCACTAAATTCCTTTTGAAGTATAGTTGCGCTGCTGTAATCTGATTGCGCGCCATCCGTAAAGGAAAGGCTGTATATGTGAGCCAACCAACTTCCGATCGTGATGATATGCATGGCCTGTCCAAAGCCGAAGCACAGGCGCGGCTGCGAGCTGAGGGCGCGAACGAACTGCCTACTGCAGGTCAGCGCAACATTCAGGTAATCGCGCTGGAAGTGCTGCGCGAGCCAATGTTCCTGCTGCTAGTGGTGGCGGGCGCAATCTACCTGCTGCTGGGTGATGTCAGCGATGCACTGGTGCTGCTGGGCTTTGTGTTCATGGTGATGGGCATCACCATCTATCAGGAATACAAGACGGAGCGCGTGCTCGAAGCCTTGCGCGATCTTACCAGCCCTCGTGCACTGGTACTGCGCGACGGTGTCGAACGGCGCATTGCCGGGCGCGAGGTAGTGCGCGGCGACATCCTGATCCTGTCTGAAGGCGACCGCGTCCCGGCGGACGCGACACTGATTACCTGCAACGACTTTGCGGCAGATGAATCGCTTCTCACCGGTGAATCTGTGGCTGTGCGCAAGGTTGCACAGGTGGATGCCGAAGAGTTGCAACCGCCTGGCGGCGACGATCTGCCCTTCGTCTATTCCGGCACACTGGTGGTGCAAGGACGCGGCAGGGCGCAGGTGCTGGGAACCGGAGCGCGTACCGAGATTGGCAAGGTCGGCAAAGTCTTGCAGGAACAGAGAACCGAAACCACACCATTGCAAAAGGAAATCGGCAATCTGGTGCGCAAGCTTGCTGTTGTCGGCGTGCTGTTAAGCCTGCTTCTGCTGGTGATCTATGGCATCGCCCGTGGCGATTGGCTGCACGGGCTGCTGTCAAGCATCACGTTGGCGATGTCCATCCTGCCGGAAGAGTACCCGGTAGTGCTGGCCATATTCATGGCGATGGGTGCATGGCGCATTTCCAAGCATCGGGTGCTAACACGCCGCGTGCCCACGGTGGAAGCGCTGGGCTCGGCCACGGTGCTGTGCGTGGACAAGACCGGCACGCTCACGCAAAACCGCATGGTGGTACAGCAGTTGATCGCGACTAGTGTTTCATTCATGGTAGATGCATCACCTGCGCCGCTGCCAGAAGCATTCCACGAACTCGTCGAGTTCGGCATCCTGTCCAGCGAGATCGAACCATTCGACCCGATGGAAAAAGCGATCCACGTACTCGGCGCGCATTACCTTGCAGACACCGAACACCTGCACCGCGACTGGATATTGGCACATGAATATTCGCTGTCCCCGAAACTGCTCGCGCTGTCACATGTGTGGAAGGCGCGTGATCGCGATAAATACGTGGTGGCGGCCAAAGGCGCACCGGAGGCAGTGGCCGACCTGTGTCATCTGAATGAGGCACAACTGGCGGCGCTGGCCGTTCAGGTCGACTCCCTCGCCACGCAAGGCATGCGCGTGCTGGGGGTGGCCAAAGCCAGCTATCGCGGCAGTGTATGGCCTGACATCCAGCATGATTTCGATTTCGAATTTCTCGGCCTGATCGGCTTGGCTGACCCGGTGCGCCCAACGGTCATTCCGGCGCTTAAGGAATGCGCCACAGCAGGCATCCGCGTGGTGATGATTACCGGCGATTATCCCGCTACTGCTGTGGCGATTTCGGAACAGATCGGGCTGAATGCAGGGAGCGGCGGCGTCATCAGCGGCTCAGAACTCAGTCAGATGGACGATGTGACGCTTCACGAGCGCATCCGCCACAGCAACATTTTCGCGCGCATGGTACCGGAACAGAAACTGCGGCTGGTTATCGCGCTCAAAGACAATGGCGAAGTGGTGGCGATGACCGGTGACGGGGTAAACGACGCTCCCGCACTGAAAGCCGCACATATTGGCATCGCCATGGGCGCACGCGGTACCGACGTGGCGCGCGAGGCGGCGGCGCTGGTACTGCTGGATGACGACTTCGCCTCCATCGTGCGCACCGTGCGCATCGGGCGCGGCATCTTCGACAACCTGCGCAAGGCGATGGCCTACATTTTCGCGGTGCACATCCCCATCGCCGGATTGGCGCTGATCCCGTTGCTGCTCGGCTGGCCGCCTGTGTTCGCCCCGGTACACATCGTGTTTCTAGAAATGATTATCAACCCCGCTTGCTCCATCGCCTTCGAGGCTGAACCGGCAGAACGCGGTGTCATGCATCGCCCGCCGCGCGGTCGGCAGGAACCGCTGTTCGGAAAACACATTTTCCAGCTCAGCCTGCTGCAAGGCGTATTCGTGCTGCTCGCCACGCTCACGGTGCTGGGCTTCACACTGAGCCATGGCTCATCGGAAACAGAAGCGCGCGCACTGACTTTCTCCACGCTGGTCATCGGCAACCTCGGTCTGATCCTGACTAACCGCTCCTTACAACACACCATCCTGCAAACATTTAACAACCACAACCCAGCGTTGTGGTGGGTAACAGGCGGTGCATGCAGTTTCCTCATACTGGCGCTGACTCTGCCCTTCCTGCGCGAGGTGTTCCACTTTGCCCGTGTATCACCTTACCAACTCGTGCTTAGTTTTGTCGCCGGACTGGGCAGCGTGATGTGGTTCGAGTTTTACAAAGTTATACGGCGTCACTGAGAAAATCATGCGCTTCTATCTTGGCGAACGTCTCCTTTCAGGAAAATAGAAGGGCGGCTCAGGGTCGAAGTTTGTCATTCGGCACGTGCGCATCTGAGCAGCCGTGGTCTGGGTTGAGCAACAGCGAAACCCGGGTTTCGCTTCGTTCAACCCAGGCTTCAACGGCCTCTTCCGGGACGAATGTAGCCGTTCGAGAAATAGTCCAACTGCCTGGACTGTCCGCCTGGCAACAATCGCCTATGAATCCAAGATGGCGTTTGTATTTATACGATCAACTGATAGTTCTAGAGGAACAGTCCATCCACCGACAGATAACGCTCGCCGCTGTCGTAACAGAAGGTCAGCACGCGGCTGCCCGCGGGTATCTCATTTATTTTTGTGTTGACCGCCGCCAGGGAAGCGCCCGATGAGATGCCGATGAAGATGCCCTCCTCGCGCACGCAGCGCTTGGCGAAATCGAAAGCGTCCTTGTGTTCGACTTTGATCACCCCATCGAGCAGATCCATCCTGAGAATCTCGGGCACAAAACCCGCGCCTATGCCTTGCAGCGGATGCAGGCCCTTCACGCCGCCGCTCAACACCGGTGAACCGGCCGGTTCGACAGCAAACACCTGCAACTTGGGAAACACTTTTTTCAAGGCCTCGGCGCAACCAGTGATATGACCGCCGGTACCGACACCGGTGATGAGATAATCGAGGCCTTCCGGAAAGTCCGCGATGATTTCACGCGCGGTGGTGTCGCGGTGTATGGCGACATTCGCCGGATTGCTGAACTGCGCCGGCATCCAGCTGTTCTTGTGCTCGACCAGCAACTCCTTGGCCCGCTCCATGGCACCGCCCATGCCCTTCTCACGCGGCGTCAACACCAGCTCGGCGCCCAGCGCGGCGAGATAACGGCGCCGCTCCAGCGACATGGATTCCGGCATGGTGAGAATCAGGCGGTAACCGCGGGTCGCGGCCACCATCGCCAGGCCGATGCCGGTGTTGCCGGAGGTCGGCTCGATAATGACGGTGTCCTTGTTGATCAGGCCCTGCTGCTCCGCATCGACGATCATCGCCAGACCGATACGGTCCTTGATGCTACAGCCGGGATTGGCCCGCTCCAATTTCATCCAGACCTGAACAGCGGCCGGGAACAGGCGGTTGATGCGGACGTGCGGGGTGTTGCCTATCGTCTCCAGGATATTATTGGCTTTCATGCAGTCTCCATGACTTTACGGATAAACGAATGGCACGGTGTGTTGCTATTGTGCAAGCGCGCGTTCGGAGGTGAGGATGGTCAAGGCGGCCTGCGCATGTTCGGCCGCCTCGCGGCCCAGGTCGGTGAGATAGCCGCCATCTTCGTGAGTCACCAGACCTTTGTCATACAAGCGTCGCATCGCGGCGATCATGGCGGAATTCGCCGTGTGATGGGCCTTCAAGCCCTCATCGATATTGGCCAGGTTGTAGTGACTCAGCATCTTCAGTTCATCAATAAGTTCCGGCGTATAGGGCATGGCACATCCTCACAGCTGATTGAGCAGGCGCCTAGCATATGCCCTACGACAAGAACAGATCAACCGCAGCGCGGCGGGTTTCACGACAATTGGTAATTAATTCACTCCCCCACACATCCCACATTATAATCAGCGCCATGCTCATCATTTGCCAGAATCCCCTGCTCCCTTGTCGCCGTCCGCAGCGCAACCGTCTGGCGCCCCACCCCGCCACGCGGGCCTGGCAAGTGAAGACGCAACCGATCTTCTCCATGCTCATGACACTGATCGGCGCGCTGTTGACGCCAATCTGTCCCGCTGCCCCGCCGGCAACGGCCGCTCATCACGATACGCCTGTGGTCGAATTGCGCGCCGTTGATGCCGGCAACGACGTGCTCGCGATCATTCTCTCCGGCGACGGCGGCTGGGCCGATCTTGACCGCGACTTTGGCAACGCCTTCCAGAAGAAAGGCATCTCCACACTCGGTTTCGACTGCTTGAAGTACTTCTGGCAGATTCGTCAACCCGATGAAGTGTCGCGCGATGTCAACGAGGTGCTGCGCCACTATCTGAGTGCATGGCAAAAGCACCGGCTGCTGCTGGTCGGCTACTCGTTCGGCGCGTCCTGGCTGCCGTTTCTCATCAACCGCCTGCCACCCGATCTGCAAGCACGCGTGACACTGGTGGCGCTGCTGGCGCCCGCGAAATACGCCAACGTCGAGATCAAGGTCAACGACTGGTTCACCGAAGTCCACCGCCCCGGCGCATTGGATGTGACCAGCGAAGCGGCGCGCATCCGCCTGCCGTTACTGTGCGTCTACGGCGCCGAGCAGGAAGCCGAGGCGCTCTGCCCGGTACTCAAGGGAAGCAACGTGCGCACGCTGCGCATGCCCGGCGGCCATCACTTCAACCAGGATTACGCCACGGTGGAAGCGGCGATACTGAAATACCTCGAGGCTACTCCGCAGAAGCCGTTGCTCACGAAGTAGCCGCTGAGAAAATCACCAAGGCGCTGTCAGTTCTCAGGCAAACTTGAGCTTGATCTTCGCCGCCTTGAGATACGCGGCTTCCTGGACGAGGTCGGCGGCGGTGAGCGGGTGGCGCTCCAGCCAGTTGACGGGAAAGCGCAGGCGCAACTGATTGGTGCCGGCGGCGATCTTCAAGCGCGGTGGCGCCTGGTTGGCGCGGGCGCGGTGCAGCAGCACGGCCAGTCGCAGCAGCACGCAGAGATATTTCACCGCGCGCTGCGAAGCGCGCGGCAGCACCTGCAAGGCAGCGCTGGGATACTTGCGCCGATGTCCGCGCACCAGCATCGCAAGCAGTTTCTGTTCCTGCAATGAGAAACCCGGTAGATCGGAGTTGGCGATCAGATAGGCGCCAGTCTTGTGAAAGCGCGTGTGCGCCAGCGACAGACCGATCTCGTGCAGACGCGCGGCCCAGCCCAGACGATTGCGCTGCTCATCGGATTTCAGTCCCCAGGCTTTCAACACGGCATCGAGCGCACTGAGCGCGGTCTTGCGCACCCGCTCGGCATGCGTCGGGTCCACCTGATAGCGTGTGCATAAGGCCTGGATGGTGCGCTCGCGCACGTCTTCGCGGCGGATGCGGCCGAGCAGGTCATAGAGCAGACCTTCGCGCAGCGCGCCCTCGGAGACCGCGACTTTCTTCAGCCCGAAGGCTTCGAAGATGGCGATCAGGATCGCCACGCCGCCGGGGAACACCGGCGCGCGGTCGGCGCTGAGTCCGCTGAGCTTGAGCTTGTCGATATGGCCGGCATCGAGCAGTGCCTTGCGCAGTCGCTTCAGACCGCGCAGCGTGATACCGGCCGCGCTCCAACCCTGCGCGCGCAGCACATCGCGTACGGCGAGTAGTGTGCCGGAAGCGCCGATGGCGGTCTTCCAGCCGGCATTCAGCAGATTTTCCTGCACCGGCTGCAATTCCTGATGCGCCGCGAGTTCGGCGGCCGCGAACGTGGCGCGCTTGATCACACCGTTGGCGAAGTGCGCGCCACTCATGCTCACGCAACCCATGTACAGACTCTCGCGGTGCAGCGATTCGAAACCTTTGCCAACGATCAGCTCGGTGCTGCCGCCGCCGATATCCAGCACCAGACGTTTGCCGCGCGTCTCCGGACCGCTGTGCGCCACGCCTAGATAAATCAGGCGCGCTTCTTCGCGGCCGGCGATCACCTCGATGGGCTGACCGAGCGCACGCTGCGCGCGCGCCAGGAAGTCCTCGGCATTGCGCGCTTGGCGCAAGGCATTGGTGCCGACGCAGCGCACATTGCCGGGCGTCATGGCGCGCAGCCGCTGACCGAAGCGGCGCAGACAGGCCAGTGCGCGGTTTTGCGCCGCCACACTGAGCTGGTGGCGCTTGTCCAGGCCGGATCCAAGCCGCACGGTCTCGCGCAGTCGATCGATGATGTGCAGCTGACCATTGCTGACCCGTGCCACGATCATGTGGAAGCTGTTCGAACCGAGATCGACAGCGGCGATGAGATTGGCGGAAGGATTCACAGGCATGCCGCATGATAAGGCCAGGGAAGGCGGCTGTCACGGTGGCCTGTGGAAATATCATCCCCGCGCAGCGCGCTGCCTTAACACGACACAGTGTTCAGAAGAAGATGCGATAACTCGCCTGCAGGAGATGTTCGCGAGCGACCGCCGGCAGGCCCAGGTCGTCGCGCTGCGGATGCTTGCTGTTGATAGACAGCAGTTCCAGTATCAGGCGCTGCTTGTCGTTCACCTCCAGCGCGTAGGCCAGTGTCCAGGCATGGCCGTGATCGTTGTACTCAACACCGGCATTGTCCTGCACGCCGAACAAATCATAGCGCAGCGTGAAGCGGTGTTGATCGATGCGCTTGCTGAGCAGCACGAACCAGGACGAGAAATCCGTATCCACGACCGCGCGGCGGCCGCGCATATAGGTGTCGCCGAACAGATACTGGGCGATCATATCGACGTCGTGCGGCAACAGGAATTTCATGCCGACGCTGGAGAAACGCGTATGCCAGGCCCATTGCGTGCCATTGAAGGCATCGGGATTGGCGCGATTGTCGTAGTGCATTGCGCGCAGCGTATATTTGCCGGGTCGCTCGTAGGCCAACGCGCCGTAATAACCCCAATGCCCGTCGATCTCGCGAAACGGTGCCACCCACGGCGCCTGGCGTGGAAAGTCATCGAAGATTTCGGTATGTGCCAGCGGCATGCGATCATGCAGGCCCGGCTTGAAGTCATGCAGCGCCCAGCCGCGCCAGGCGATCAGACTGCCGGTGGGATCGTTGGCTTTATAGACGGCCAAGCTGGCGCTCGCCCGTTGTTCCTCGCCCAACCAGTGCAAAGTGCCTTCGCCGCCCAGCGTACGCACCTCTTCGCCGATCCAGGTGTTGATGGCGGACGGCGTGATGCTGTAGGGACTGGTCCAGGCCGGGCCGGTGTTTTCTAACGAGACCGGCGGGAAGAATGCACCGACGCGACCTGTGAAGCGGTACGCGGTGGTGGACACCGGATGGTAGTCGACAAAGCCTTCGACGATATCCAGCGGCTGGTGCTGGTCGGCATCGTACTTGATGTAGAGTTGTCCCGAGGTCGACCAGTTAAGATGCGAGGTGATCAACAGTGCCGCCTCGGCGACGCGGCCGAGCACACGACTGTCGCCGGCGGTGCCCCCGTAGCGCGTCTTGCCCAGGCCGTGATCGAGCCAGCTTGTGGTGTCGTCGGTGCGCGCGGCGCGCAGATCGAGCAGCCCGCCGAGTGTGATGTCCGGATAACTGTCGTCGGCCTGCGCGCTGCAGAGTGCCAAAATCAGTGCCGCCTTGCAGAGCCCCTTGATCATGTGCATATCTTCCGTCAGCCGGCGTGTTTGCTGATCGACGCGTTCTGTACCGTCGTCATGACGCCATCCCGGTTGGCGGCAGCCAGCCAGCGGTCCAGCAACAGAACCGGCTGGGGACGACTAAACAGATAGCCTTGTGTTTTATCGCAACCATAACGGCGCAGAATCTCCAGTGCGGCCTCGTCCTCGACACCTTCGGCGGTGACCTTCAAGCCGAGATTATGGCCGAGATCGATGATGGAACGCACGATTATTTCGTCCTCCGCGCTGCTCGCCAGTCCGAGCACGAAGGATTTGTCGATCTTCAGTTCATCGACCGGCAGCTTCTTCAGATAGGCCATCGACGAGTAGCCGGTCCCGAAATCATCGATCGCCAGACGCATCCCCATGTCCTTCAGGCTGCGCAGCACCTGCAGCGCCTGCTCCGGCTCCTGCATCAGCGCACTCTCGGTGATCTCCAGCGTCAGCCAGTGCGGCTGCGCGTCATTGCGATGCAGCAACTCGGCGATCAGCCCCGGCAGTCGGCGGTTGGGCAGATCGCGCGCCGACAGATTCACCGCCACGGTCAGCGCGATGCCGGCCTGACGCCAGGCGCTGCACTGTTCGATGGCACGCTCCAAACACCAAGCGGTGAGTCGCTGAATGTTACCACTCTGTTCCGCCAGCGGGATGAAGTCATCGGGCGGCAGAAAACCGTTGGTCGGATGCTGCCAGCGTACCAGCGCCTCGACGTGAGTGGCGCGATCGCTGGCCAGATCGATGAGCGGCTGGTAATACAATTGCAGTTCGTTGCGCTCCAGACCCTGGCGCAATTCGCTCATCAGCGACAGACGGCGACGGGTGAAGATATCGTTCTGCGCATCGTAGACGGCGTAACGGCGCAATGAACGCCGCGCGCTAGAAATGGCCACGTCAGCGCGTTTCAACAAGGTATCGGCGTCCTCGCCATGCACCGGATAACAGGCAACGCCAAGGTGGGCGTTGACGTCGATGGTTACGCCATCGATACTGAATGGCGCCTCGAAGACGCCGAGCAGACGCTCGACGATGACGCGCATGGCGTCCTCTTCCGTGCCCAGCGTCAGCAGCACGAACTCGTCGGTGGCGAGACGCGCCAGCGTGTCGGTCTGCTTGATTACCGCGCGCAGGCGATCGCCAACGTGCCGGATCAGCCGATCGCTCACCTCGTGACCGAGGGTATTGCGGATATCGGCGAAGCGGTCGATATAGACCAGCACCACGGAACAGCCGGCCGAATCGCGCGCCAGCGTCGCGATCGTCTCGCGTACGCTCTGCTCGAACAGCGTGCGGTTGGGCAGGCCGGTCACCGCATCGTGCTGCGCCTGATGACGAATGCGTTCCTCGCGTTCCGCGATGCGCGCCGTCATGTGATTGAAGGCCGCGGCCAGTTGTCCCAGTTCATCACGCCGGGCAAGCTGCACCGTCTGTGTGTAATCGCCCTGCTCCAGGCGCCGCGCGGCCTCGGCCAGAATACGCACCGGTTTGGTCACGCCGCGTGCGATCAACATGCCACCGACCAGCGACACCAGTAGACCGGCGCCGGTCAACACCAGCAACCACAACAGCAGTGGCTGATACGGACGCAGCCCGGTGGCGAGCGCGTACTGCAATACAGCGACCACCGGTGCACCATGATCCGGCGAAGCGAGTGGTGTGACCAGCGCCATATAATTATCCAGGCCGAGCTCTGTGGCACCGGGTTGATCGGCGACAAACTTTGCGCCGCGCAGATACCCGGAGAGCGTCTGCCGGCGTTCCGCACCCAGCGTAGTTGCGGCCAGTTGCCAGTCAGCGCCCGCGCGGTGCGCAAACGACAGATCCAGCTCGAGAGGCGACAGCGCCTTGAGATCGGCGGTCAAAGCATCATCGATTCGCGCGCCGATGACGAGCCAGGCGACCGGCGTCGGCGCCAGTACCGGCACCACCACCATCTCGTAGATCGCGCCGTCCATCACCACCATGGCGACGGCCTCGTCATGTTCCTCGGCGGTGGCGATCAGACTGGAATAGGCGAACACACCGGCCGGCATGTGCGGATGCTGTGTATCAGCGACGGTCTGGTTGTTGAGCGACACCAGCAGTACGCGATCGGCCTTGATGCGCGCGCCCAGATTGCCGATCGCGGATTGCATGGTGGCCGGATCAGCCGAGGTCACCGCATCGCGAAAGCCGAAGTCGGCCGCCAGAATGCGCGCGGCCTGGGCATGCTTGTGCGAGCGATCCTCGATCTGTAGTTTGAAGATGCGACTGGCGTAGCGCAGTTGGTCCTGAATCTGCGTGTACACATTGTGTGTCGTGATGGTGTAGACCGTCAGCAGCGTGATGACCTGCACCGCTGCGAACAGGGTGATATAGAACAACACCAGCTTGGTCTGAAAGCGCCGGAACACCTCAATAACCTCCACCTTCATAATAGCGCGGCGGCGCGCGGTGCTGCTCGCGCTTCAGTGGCAGCGTAAATTGCAGTGCCACCGGTTTTGCGCCGCTCAATGTGATGTCTCGGGAGAAATCTGTAACGCTGCCGCGCAGACGCGGGTGCCACACCTCGACGTGGTAGACACCGTCGGGCAACGCGTCGATGCCGGCGTGCCCCTGCGCATCGGTCTTGGCGAAATACGGCGTCGCCAGTACATCGATGTAAGCGATCATCCAGTCATGAATGTTGCACCCCAAGGCCACGATGCCGGGTTTGTCGAACAGCACCGGTTGCGCCGTGCCGGATGAATACAGCTTCAGCTCAAAGCGTTTCGCCGGAGAGAAGGAATAGACATGGTGTTTGATGTTGTCGCGATTGGGGAATGACACCCTGGTGCCGACCCGCACCGGCAAAACGTAAGGTGTGAACTGCTTGCCCCACTGGTCCATGACCGCGGCGGGGGCAGTCACAGCGGCGGCCGGAGACACAGCGTCGCGCGGCGTCAGGCTGATGACCGCGTCCTCGACCGGCAGACCGGCGCTGTCAACCACCTGACCCGTCACCCCGGCCGCCGGCAACTGCGCAGAACACAGCACACCGAAAGCCAGTAACAACAGGACACCGGGACGATCGCGGCGGATCGTGCGCAGGCCAGTATCCGGATTACCCCGCCTCATAAGTGTAGACCCCCAGATGGTGACTGCTTGATAGCACAGCGGCGCGTTTTATGCCAGGGAACCACGCTTTCCTCAACCCTGTGTTCAGCATTGCCCATGCGGGAGCGCCGCCGGGTGACGGCGCAATACATTGGAACTTCCTTGAGTGTTTTCGGCCGGCAGGCATAAAACCTGATAGGCGCGGTCGCGGCCACGCAAGCGTGGCGGAGGGCCTGCTCTCGGGCAAGAATGCATTGTCTCAGACGGCAATTCCAACCCCCGATTTGGCTCAGATGGCACCTATGCCGGCAAGGGACAGATAGCCACCGCCACCTATAAATACCAGCATGCTCTATACTGGTAGGTTCAGGCCACAATCTGAACATTCTTCAACTATGCTATATAGAAAAGTGCATCCTGGGGTAGCCGGCTACCCCGCAACAGGCGGCTAACACAATGTCTGACAAACTGCATTTGATCCTCACCTCGGGAACCCGCGAAAAACTCCAGATGGCGGGCATGATAGCCGCCGTCGCGGCGGTGACCAACACCGAGGTTTCGGTGTTTCTGTCCATGAACGCCTTGACCTACTTCATCAAGGGCCGTGATCTGCAGGCGCCCGCGGAGGGCGAAATGGGCAAGCTGATGAACGCGAAAAACGTTCCCAACTTCACCGACCTTTTCAAACAGGCGGTGGATCTGGGCGACGCACATCTTTATCCCTGTTCCATGGCGATGGATGTGCTGGGCGTGTCGGAGAACGATCTCGATCCTCACTTGGAAAAGCCCATGGGACTGACCAAGTTTCTGGACGGGATCGGCGGCAGTCACGTGCTGACATTCTGATGTATCAGGTCGAGAGGATAAGACGAGATGAGTGATTCTAAGACGATCGATGCGCGCGGTTCCTTCTGTCCTGGCCCGCTGATGGAACTGATCGCGGCCATGAAACAGGCCGCCGTCGGCGATGAACTGGAAGTTCTGTCCACTGACAAGGGTTCCGCGAACGACATCCCCGAGTGGATCAACAAAGTCGGGCACGCCATGGTGAGCACGACCGAAGCAGGCGGTGTGTACCACGTCCGTGTCCGCAAGATGAAATAGCGGTTCGGCATGCAAATGAATCTGACCACGCGATACCCAGGAGTCACATCATGAAGAAAATTCTCATTGTAGGCGGCGGCACCGCCGGTACGATTCTCGGCAACAATCTGGCGCGCCGCCTCAGCGGCGAAATCAAGGCCGGCAAGCTGCGCATCATCATGCTCTCGGCGTCCGACAAACACATGTATCAGCCGGGTCTGTTGTATGTCGCGTTCGGCAAGATGGCGCCGAGTGAATTGTACGTGGACCAGGCCGGCCTGCTGGAACCGTCCATCGAATTTCATGTTGATCCGGTCGAGCAGTTCAATCTTGACAACAACCAGGTCAAGACCAAGAGCGGCACAACCTACGACTACGATTACATGGCGATCTGCACCGGCTCGCGCCCCGATCTGGCGGCCGTGCCGGGACTGCTGGAGAACGCCCACCATGTCTACACCGAAGAGGCCGCAATCAAAACACTCAAGGCGCTTACTGAATTCCAGGGCGGCAGGATCGCCATCGTGACCGGCGTGCCGCACAAATGCCCGATGGTGCCGCTGGAGGTCACTTTCATGATGTACGACTTCTTCAAGGACCGCGGCATCCTCGACAAAGTGGAGTTCTACTACACCTATCCGATCGGCCGCATCCATTCGCTGGAGAACGTCGCGAAATGGGCTGTGGGTGAGTTCGACCGCATGGGCATCAAATACGAAACACTGTTCAACGCCAAGCAAGTCGACGGCGCCAAGAAACAGGTACTGAGCGAGGAAGGCACGGTCGTCGATTACGATTTACTGATCGCCGTGCCGCCGCATAAGGGCATGGAGGTCATAGAGGCCAACAAGCTCGGCGGCGGTGGTTGGATCCCCACCAATCGCGCGACCTTGCAGATGGAGGGACGCAACAACGTCTTCGTGCTCGGCGACACCACCAATATTCCGATCAGCAAGGCCGGTTCCACCGCGCATTACGAAGCCGAAGCCATGGGCGACAACCTCGCGGCCTTGGTAACGCACGGCCACATGGTGCGCGAATACGAAGGCAAGGTGTTCTGCTTCATCGAGGCCGGCAAGGACCGGGCGACCTACGCGGCCTTCGATTACAAGAACCCGCCGAACCCGATGCCGCCCACCAAGGTTATTCACTGGTTCAAACTGGCCTATAACAAATTATATTGGAACAGCGTGCGCGGCTTACTGTAAGGGGATGAGTTATGACAACATCAGACAACACAGCGACAGTCACACCACTTGATTCGGCCACCGCAATGCAGAGGCTTGGTCAGGGCGCCTGTGACGCACTCACCGACGAGATGATCGGGCGACTCAGCGAGACCATAAGCAATGGCATGACGCTGCTCGATCAGATCAATCGCTCGGGTCTCGACAAAGCCATTCCGGTGCTGGCCCAGATGGCACAGAACGGCGATCTCGAACGGGTCGCGCAGATGGCGCGCCTGATCGGCTCGGCGCAGGATTCGCTCACCGATGAAATGGTCGGCCGGCTCACCGAGATGGTCAGCGGCGGCATGACCCTGCTCGATCAGGTCAACCGCAACGGCGCGGCACGTCTGATCAACATACTGACGCGCCTGGAAACCGTGGAGGCCATGCTCGAAGGAGTACAGGAAGCGGCGCATTCCGTCGAGCGCAACCCGCCACCTGCCGGGCTGCGCGGTTTGTGGAAGATGATCACTGATCGTGACAACCATAAAGTCATGCATTTCTTCATGGCGGTGGGCAAGGAATTGCAACAGCGCTGCAGCAAGGGGTGCTGATCTTATAGAGATCAATCTGCGCCACTTCATTGAAGCGGCGTCATTGGAACCTTAGCCTGACAGCTTCGCAGCAAGACCCAGCGCCAAGCGGTAGACATCGATATCGCGCGGCGCGGCTTTGCGTTTGCGCGCCGCCCAGACCGGATCGGGGAAGTGCGCGTCGTCGGCGAAACGCGGGATCACGTGCCAATGCAGATGCGGCACCTGGTTGCCGAATGAGGCGAGATTGATCTTGGCCGGTTGCATGAGTTCGCGCAGTTGCGCCTCGACAGCCAGCACCACCGCGAACAGATGGGACTGATCGGCGGCAGCGAGATCGGTCATCTCTTTGACATGCGCCTGCCAAATCACACGACAGAAGCCGGCGTAATCCGAATCGTCGATCAAGATCACGCGGCAGCGCGCATCGCGCCACAATACATTCTCGGATTCTGTCTCGCATAAGGGACAGGCGGTCATGGGTGCCTCAGTGCTCATCAATGGGGCGGAACTAAGATAACAACTCCCTCTCCCATCGGGAGAGGGGACTTCCTTTTTCAATGAGTGCTTATTCAGAGCTCCCTACGCACGTCGCTGCGCTTAACCCGACTCCGCCACCGCTCCGTCCACCGAGGAAATGTGCTCACCCGCCTTGAGCCGTTTCCAGGCCTCCAGGTACTGCAACGATGCGGGGCCGGCGAATGCGCCGAGATCCTCGGCCAGGGTATCGAGCATGGACACGCCCACCGGCATGTCACGCGGGAAACGGCCCTCGCGCGTGAACACCACGCGCCCGATCACCGGCACGTTGGGCAGGAGCAACTTCAGCGACTGCACACGCAGGGTATTTTCCGGCAGCGGGTTGGTGAACTTGAAACTGCGTGCCCTCACCATCTGCGACCAGAGCGGCGCATTCTCGGCGCCGAACAGCGCGCCGCGGTAATTCTTCACGTCCAGCACCAGCACCCCGCCGCGCAACAGCACCAGGAAATCGGTCTGGATGGTGCCGCCCACGCCGTCCGGGATAATCAGATCGTGCACATAAATGCCGCCAAGGCTGCGCAGCAAGCGCGACACCTGATGGCGTTTGGTGTGCCGGCGCCACGCCAGCATAATCAGCACCGCGACCAGCAGCAGTGAGGTCAGCACGGCACCCCACAAGACGGTATCAGGGCGTGCCAGCAGGCTATTGAGATTATCCATACCAACTCTCGTGTTGTGCCGCGCGCTGTGAACGGCTATAAAGCATGGCGTGTTATTTTGCTGACGTGATTATATACGGACTTTGGCTGTGAAGAGAACTGGTGCCGAGTGCCGAGAGGGTTTCACATGAATATTGCCGCGCAGGTGCTTGAAATGTTCAAGGAGCGGCAGTGATTCAGTGTTCTTTGCGTCCCATCCATGCAACACCCAGGTTAACAATCCGTAATGCAGACACTCGAATCCCTCACCTTCGACAACCACTTTGCGCGTCTGCCGGAGGCGTTCTATTCGCGCGTCGCGCCGACAGCGCTGCCCGCACCGTATCTCGTCAGCTTCAATGCCGCGGCGGCGCAGCTCATCGATCTCGATCCGACCGAAGCACAGCGCGTTGACTTCGCGGAGTATCTGGCCGGCAATCGCCTGCTGAGCGGCAGCGAGCCGCTGTCCATGCTCTACGCGGGCCATCAGTTCGGCCACTTCGTTCCGCAGCTCGGCGACGGCCGCGCCATTCTGCTCGGCGCGGTGCGCAACAGCGCGGGCGAACGCTGGGAACTGCAACTCAAAGGCGCGGGGACGACGCCCTACTCGCGCGCCGGCGATGGCCGCGCCGTGCTGCGTTCGACGATCCGCGAATACCTGTGCAGCGAAGCCATGCACGGCCTGGGCATTCCGACCACGCGTGCGCTGTGTATCGTCGGCAGCGATGAGGAGGTGTATCGCGAAACCATTGAAACCGGCGCCGTGCTGCTGCGCATGGCGCCCTCACATGTGCGCTTCGGTAGCTTTGAGGTGTTTTATCACCGGCGCCAGTTCGACGAGATCAAGCGACTCGCGGATTTCGTCATCAGCGCACACTACCCGGAACTGGTTGAGGCCGAGGACCGCTACGCGCTGCTGCTCGACGCTGTCATCCAGCGCACGGCACGGCTGATGGCGCAGTGGCAGGCGGTGGGCTTCGCGCATGGCGTGATGAATACCGACAATATGTCGATCCTGGGACTGACCTTGGATTACGGTCCGTTCGGCTTTCTCGACAGCTATGATCCGGGCTTCGTCTGCAACCACTCCGATCACCATGGCCGTTATGCCTTCGATCAGCAACCGGGCGTCGGGCTGTGGAATCTCGGCCGGCTGGCGCAGGCATTGACACCGCTGATACCGGCCGCGCGCTGCACTGAACTGCTGGCGGAGTATGAATCAATATTCGCCGCGCACTATCTGGCGGAACTGCGCGCCAAACTGGGACTGCGCGCTGCGCATCCCGCCGATGAGGCACTGGCTCACACGCTGCTGCACGCGATGCACGCCAACCACGTCGATTACACCTTGCTGTTCCGCGCCCTGGGCGATTTCGATTCCAGTCCGGGCGCGCGCAATGCAGTGCTGCGCGATCAGTTCCTGGAGCGCGCGGCCTTCGACAGTTGGGCCGCGGACTATCGCGCGCGACTGGCCGCCGAGCACAGCGATGATAATGAGCGCCGCGCGCGCATGAACCGTGTCAATCCGAAATACGTGCTGCGCAATTACCTGGCCGAGACCGCCATCCGCCGCGCCCAGGCGCGCGATTACAGCGAGATCGACCGGCTGCTGGCGGTACTGCAACATCCGTACGATGAGCAACCGGAGAACCACAGCTACGCCGCCGCACCGCCGGATTGGGCGGGCGCGATTGCAGTGAGTTGTTCGTCGTGAAGCGCAGTGTCGGAACAGGACGGGCAGGAAGTCTAAGAGCGACTAACAGAATAAGTCCCCTCTCCCGAAGGGAGAGGGAGTGACAGGGCGGCGCGAAATTAATTCTGTTAGTCGCACTAAGGAGCAACGCTTGGATCGATCAGGCCGGCACGACGCGCGGACTCTTCCATCAGGTCCAGTCGCCGCCGGGCATCGGGTAAATTCTGGCCGGCGGACCCGAGTTGATCCAGCAGGTCGCGCCCCTGCTGATACAAGGTCTGCAACTGCGTCGCATCGAACAGCTGTAGCACCGTGCGCACGGCGTCCTCGGTCTCGCTGAGCAGCGTGGGAATGAGTGCGTCTTCGGCGATCGGTGAATCGGGTCGCAGCAGAGTGGCGACCAGGGGTTGCTGCAACAACTCGTGATGCAGGGTGCGCGCGTGTTCTTCCTGCTCCAGTTCGGAATGGGCGCGCGAGTCATCGCCGGCCCCGGCCCAGACCGCTTTCATGATGACACCGATCATGCGCGTCAGGCTCTGCTTCTCACGGTCGTGATCACCGGGCAGGCCGGCGCACTGATCGTAGAGCTGATCCAGGCGCTCTTTAAGCTTGAGCAGCACGTCGCTCTCCACCTGCGGCGGCATGTCCAATGCTTCGCGCAGCGTGGCGCGCAGCGCCGCCTGAAAGTCGCGTTGCTCTTCCTGGTCACGGCGCCGCGCGGCTTGAATTTGATCTTGCGTGACGGCGCGCGTCGTCACGGGGAACAACGGGTTGTCGTGCTGGCGCTGCAACTGCCGCTCGAAAGCGCCGGGGGCATCACTGAATTTCAGCGTCATGGTTCGGGTTCCGCGCAGTGGCTTGATGTTGTGAAGCATGACATAAAACCACTATGCTAGGGAGCACCCGCTGCGGTTCTCCAGAGCCTGACACTCAACATGCGTAACAACCATGACAGAACAGCCCCTGCATTTCGTCCGCAAACCCCAGTACACGCGCATCGCCAAGGACAAGGTCGTCACGCTTAAATCGGCGGTGCTCGATGCCACGACCGGTGCGCTGATCGAATACCGCACCGATCTGACCTATCTGCACGGCGGTTACGGCGGTGCGCCCGCCAAGGTCGAACAGGCACTGGAGGGCCTGACGGTGGACAGTCACGTCGAAGTTACGCTGAGTCCGGAGGAAGGCTACGGTGCGCACGACCCGCGCTTGCTCATGACGCGCCCAGCGACGGAACTGCCCGGGCAGGCGCAACAAGTTGGCGCGCAGGTGGAAGCTCAGGCCGAGGACGGCAAGGTGGTGATGTTTCGTGTGCTCAAGGTCGAGGGCGGCATGATCACCGTGGATGGCAATCACGCCCTGGCGGGACGGACAGTGAAGTTCATTCTGGAAGTGGTGGCGATACGCTCCGCCACTGCGGAGGAACTCGCGGCGAGCTATGCCTTCAGACGCACGCCCGGCACAAGCGGCAATTAACTCGCGTTGGCGGCAACCAATGCGACGGTGCGGGGATTGCTGTTACGCCCGTAGCTGATGGTTTCCAGCCATTTCTTGATGCGGTTGGCGTCGCCGACGCCGGAGTGTTTGCCCTGCGCATTGAGCAGCACGATGATCATCGGTCGGTTGACGATCTGCGCCATCATCACTAGGCAGTGCCCGGCTTCGTTGATATAACCGGTCTTGCTGAGGCCGATGCGCCAGTCATTGCTGTCCTGGTTCTTCACCAACGCGTTGGTGTTGCGGAATTCCATCGGCGCGCGGTGCGCCGCGTCGAGCAGATATGATGAGGTGGTGGTGATCTGCTTGATCAGCGCATAGTTGTCCGCCGCCTTGACCATCCGGGCGAGATCCTCGGCGGTGGCCATGTTATTCCCGTCCAGGCCGGTGGGATCGGCAAAGCCGCTACGTTTCATGCCCAGCAGACTCGCCTTCTTGTTCATGGCGACGACACAGGCCGGCTTGCCGCCGGGATAGTAACGCGATAAGGCCGAGGTGGCGCGATTCTCGGATGACATCAGCGACAACTGCAGCAGTTCACGCCGCGACAAGGTCGTACCCGGCGTCAGCCGCGAGGAACTGTTGCGCAGGCGATCGATATCGGCATCGCTGATGGTCAACATATCGTTCATTGATTGATTGGCATCCAACACCACCATCGCGGTCATCAGCTTGGTGATCGAGGCGATCGGTCTCGGCGTGTCGGAATTTTTTTGGTAGACGGTATTGCCGGCCTGCTGATCGATGACCAGCGCCGAGGCGGAGATCAGCTGCGGTTTGCCGTCGGGGGTGACACCCAATGAGATGCTGGCGCGATGATGGCCGGCGCTGTATTTATGATGGTGACGGTGATGATGCGAAGCCTGTGTGGCGGAATAGGCCGGGTTGATGCACAGCGCCAGGGCGATGCCAGTCGCACAAAGGACAGTCCAGGTTATACGCATAATTCACCTCTCATCAGGTCAGCCTATCGTTATAGTGTCCGAACCTCACCAATTCCCCGCTCGATGAGTACCGCCGTTATCCGGGACCCGATTCCTCCTCTGAACCTGAGAGCAGTCTAGCAGGGAAATAACGCTACGAGAATACCCTCACCCATATCCGTCAGTCTGTTGCGCACGTCACATAAACTGTTGCCTTAACTTAACCCCTTAAGAAGTGCTCAACGGCTCCTTCCTGGAGACGGATTTAACCAAGCAATATTGCTGCCAAGCGTGCCCAACCGAGGGTATTCCGCTCGGCTGTGATACCCACCGGATGCCGCACGCAGGCGGTGTTATAGTCTGGCAGCAGACGAACATTAACCCCTAAACACAGGCATTTTTTCAGGAGCAGCACCGATGCGCTTGACGCTTGACGCACTGGCGGTTCTCGATGCCATCGACCGGCGCGGCAGCTTCGCCGCGGCCGCCGAGGAACTGCACCGGGTGCCTTCCGCCGTCACCTACACCTTGCAGAAACTGGAACAGGATCTGGACGTGGCGCTGTTCGATCGCAGCGGCCACCGCGCCAAGCTGACGCCGGCCGGTGAGAAGCTGCTGCGTGACGGACGACACTTGTTGCAGGCCGCCGGGCAGCTGGAATCAGCCGTACGGCGCGTCGCCGAGGGCTGGGAGAGTGAACTCAAGATCGCGGTGGGAGATCTCATTCCGCTGGTACGCGTGTATCCGCTCTGTACGGACTTTTACCGGGAGGATTGCGGTACCGCACTACATCTCGGCACCGAACTGCTGAGCGGTACCTGGGATGCGCTGATGTCCGGCCGCGCCGATCTGGTTATCGGCGCGACCGGCGAAGGCCCGGCCGGCGGCGGCTATACCAGCCGCCCGCTGGGATCGATGGAGTTCGTTTTCGTGGTCGCGCCCGATCATCCGTTTGCGGCCGAACCCGAGCCGCTGCGCGAACAGGAAATCCAGCGCCACCGCGTGGTGGCCGCCGCGGACAGCTCGCGCACGCTGCCGCCGATCACTTCCGCCATTCTCTCCGGTCAGGATGTGCTCACCGTCCCGACCATGAGCGCCAAGTGCGCGGCGCATCGTCACGGTCTTGGCGTCGGTTATGTGCCGCGCTACCTGGTGGCGGAGGATCTCGCGCAGGGACGCTTGATCGCCAAGCGCACCGAGAACCCGCCGCCAATGGCAGTCCTACAACTGGCGTGGCGCAACCAGGACATCGGCAAAGCGCTGGGCTGGTTTCTGGAACGGCTGTCGGAGCCGGCGCTGTTCGCCGATATCATTATTTCTAGTAGCCCAAAGTTGATCTGACAGGCAGTGTCCGACCGGCAAACTTCGACCCAAATCGGTCAGTCGCAGCTTACGTTCTCGTCATCGCGCAGCACCAATACTCTGTCCATCTTCATTAGGCAGTTCTTATATGTTTGCATGAATGTCATTTCCTATTGCAAGTGATCTGGGCCGAGATCACACTCTCAGTACGGTTTCCCTCGAACCCACCAGACCAGCACTCCTGCAAGGTCGATCGATACCGCAAGGAATGCGCCTCAATTATCAGAATGTCCTCACGCTATTGATTGACACACAGTTACACAGTAGTCAGTAATTCAGACTACAAAAACACTCTTGGTGCCTGGAAAAAACAAGTGATACGTGTAGCCTAATCAACTGACTACTGTGTAATGTGTGGAACCTTACCGATAGGGAGAACTCATAATGAATAAAATGAACACGCAGTTACTGACACTAGTATATTGCATCTCTTTAGTGGCATGCGGAAATACAGACAAGCCACAGTCATCTGCTGAACACAGAAATGATAGCCCTAGTACATCACAATCGTCACCTACAGATGACATCGCCGGGCTCAGAATTGGCATGTCGCCTCAAGATGCCCGAGCACAGCTTATCAAGATCAATCCACAGATAAAGATTTCAGAACTCCGCGACAATAACTGGAATGCGCTGATCATCAAAGCTAATCAGCCCGCCGAAATGTTCGTCCTCGAATTTACAGAAACCGATCCAAAAGTATGGTTTGTCGGCCGCACAGTTGCTTTTCCTAAGGGAAAAAGACCGCTGCGAGAAGATCTTCGTAAAGAACTTATCGTCAAGTATGGTCAGATTTCAATAACCAGTGGATGGATGAGCATTGATTATTTTGATTGGGCGTGGAAATCCGATGGAAGTCCCGACAATTTAACAGCCTGCCGAAGTGCACCGAATAACAAGTCTGGCGAATGGGTTGATGTAGATGCCGGCTCTATCAATCAATTTTATCTATCAAAGGATTGTGGCAAAGAGATTAGCGCCGGGATATGGGGAGCTTCCGGCGAAAGCAGGGATATAGCCGGCGGTCTCTCGGTCACCATCACTGATTTTGCATTAGCGCTACGTGACCCCAAGCATCCATACAACGTTAGGGATTCCAGGGAAAGACAAAAAATCGAGGAGGCCAGGAAAAACAAGCCCATACTTTAATTCATTGACGTGAGCCCATTTGTGCATCGTCCAAATAACTTCGACCAAATCAGATTACGAGGAAAATATGGCCCCCAGAATCGTAATACGTCACAAGGACTCAGGGATTCTCAAGGATGGTTATTATGGTTTCTCATGGACGACACTGTTATTCGGCTTATCATGAAAATCATCACTCTCGCTTCGCTCTTTGGGCTCTCGCAAAGCAGAGAGCGTGCAAATGCTCTTGCCCGCTACGATGTCGATTTTTCAAACTGGATCTAGAAGGATGAAGAAAAAAAGGAAGAGTGTTGGTATGCGGCAGTCTAGTGTAGATTTAGTAATATTTGCGTCTAAAATAATTACTCGTTTTATATTCTCAAAGAAATGGCTACCCATATTCCGCATTCAAGTCGGATCAGTAATAAAACCATTTAACAGGAGGTACTTATGAAAACACTTGGCAATATTCTTTGGCACATTCCTTTCCTCGGTTTCATCAGCGCCATTATTGTGTATGCCTTTGGGCTTCTTCTCACTGCAACAGTAGTTGCGTCCCCCGTTGGTTTGGGGTTAATGGAGTTTGGTAAATTCCTTTTCTTTCCATTTGGTCACGCCATGGTGAGCAAATCAAAACTCAAAATGGATAATAATCCGTCATGGGAAACATACTCTACTATCGTAATGCTTCTGTACCTCCCATTTGGAATCATCCTTGCGATACTGGGTGTTTTACAGGTAGTTTGTCTGTCTCTGACGATAATCGGATTACCTGCTGCTATCGTAGTCGCCAAATCTTTGGGAACATATCTGAACCCAGTGAATAAAATATGTGTACATAGCGCCGTGGTGGATGAGCTGGAACGACAGGCAGCTCAGATAGAAGTGAGCCGACATCTCGGCTAGCTCGTCTATTAAATGCTGTGCACGGTTGACCCACCGTTCTTCATAAGGTGTGCCACCAACATAAGGAGCTCTCTATATGAATACCGAATTCCTAGGAGGCATACTGCTTTTCCTGTCCCCACTGCTCGTCGGGGGAGTGGTATGGAGGCTCAAGCCATCGGTAGTGCTTTCCTGCGGCGCTCGTTTTGACAATTGGGTTTTAGCTCAGAAGGAAAAAGCGGCGATCAAGCGTGGGGCAATCAGTACATATTTCATTTTTCCGGTACTCGCCGCCTTGGTCAAACTTTCGGAGTGGAGTAACAGCATTCAGGATGAATATGCACGCTGCGGGGCCCGAACAGCTCTGTATCTTTATTTCGTAGCAGCCCTGGTGGTGCTGGCTTATGCTGCGTTCGCGGTTGCCATGTTCGTTCTCGGCCTCCTGATGTTAGGAGGCATTCTGTGGTTGCTCAGTGCAATATTTGGGGAACAAAACGTACGCATAGCGCAAACAGTTACACCGAGGCCAATGCCAATAATAGAGGAATCGGATTCAGAGGAGTCTGACATGATGCACCTTGCAGTTGGTAAAGGTGACATCTACTCCGGCTCGAATTGGCTTGACGAAACCAAAGTAGGTAGCGTGGATGTCGATGGCAGAATCATGAAGGGATCAAGCTGGCTGACAGAGCAGCAAGTGGGAAAAGTCGACACCGATGG